>JAGDMB010000009.1 GCA_017860375.1 Bacteroidota bacterium
TTATCGCCTTCCAGCCACTTGGTTTCAGATCCCCAATACACATCCTCTTCCGGCTCCCAGACATCTTCACGGCCACCGGCAAAACCAAAAGTTTTAAATCCCATTGATTCCAATGCGACATTACCAGTGAGGATCATAAGGTCTGCCCAGGATATTTTCCGGCCATACTTCTGCTTGATGGGCCAAAGTAACCTTCTTGCCTTGTCGAGGTTGGCATTATCGGGCCAGCTGTTAAGGGGTGCAAAACGCTGTTGTCCGGCTCCTGCACCGCCACGGCCATCACCTGTGCGATAGGTACCTGCACTATGCCATGCCATACGGATGAACAAAGGCCCGTAGTGACCGAAGTCTGCCGGCCACCAGTCCTGAGAATCGGTCATCAGCTTGTGGAGGTCCTTTTTCAAAGCTTCCAGGTCGAGGCTCTTAAATTCTTCTGCATAGTTAAAATCTTCGCCCATCGGGTTAGATAAGGAAGAGTGTTGACGCAGAATATTCAATTTCAGCTGATTTGGCCACCAGTCGCGGTTTTTTGTTCCGCTGCTGCCCACATTGTGCTTATGGGTAGCCCCGGTAACCGGGCATTTACTCATATTGTCCGCATTATTTTCCATGATTGAATTTATTGAATGGTTAAATATAGTTTAAAGAAGTCAAGATTATGGAATAAAAAAAAGTCCGGGTTAGAATCTGGTTAAAATTTTGTCACCCCCCCGATTTTAATGAAATCTGACTTACCAAATGCCGTCATGATGCCCGTTCGTGCATTAACAACAGCTACTTACTGCATAATAATCTATGCCACTTCATTTTACAGGCAGGCCATTTGATGTTATTAATCCTTTGCAATTATGGCGACGGCAAAATACCCACCAGTGTATTCCTTCTGATTTAGGAACGAGACTTTTCAAGTCCACCCTTCTGGTTTCAACTTTTCCCATGGTTAACCGTTCTGATAACTTCTTAATGTTTTGCAATTGTCTTGTCATCATTATTTTATTCATAACCGAAAAAATAACAAAGAATCCTTTTGAAGAGATATCGGTATTAAAATACCCTTTTACCTTGCACCATAATTTAGTGCGGGTTCCCTGTCCTGCAATCCTGTATTCGATAAACAATCCTTTCATATATTGATTAAGCGGTGGATTAATGGGCTCACAGAAACGACACGCAATAAAAGAATTTTTCTCAAATTCAAATAGATGAAATGCTAACAGATAATGTGTATTCACTTTCAGAGGGGGCAGGTTTTCAATGATATAATCCGGTGATTTTCTGCCTCTGTTGTCTATAAAATCATAACTGTAAGGTGCAATGCGCAATTGCTCTAACCATACAAAAATGTCGGATGCATTTGCACCTATTTCAATACGCCGAAGCAGTTCCCTGCACTCCGTATTTGAAATATCGGGCAGGGAATCAACAAAGAAGGCAGGTATAGCCAAAGATTTTACCTTCATTAATTTTCGATAGTAGGCTGACTTAAATAAAGGTGAATACCTTCCCTAAATATATCAATTCTCTGCGTAACTTGCAATAGTAGCTAGCCTTCAATGGCTTGCACCCTTTGACAGGAATAAGGCGGATCGGGTATTCCTATTTTAAATGAATTGCCTGATATTATTGGTTATTTCGGCATTTTTCTCGTTATCCTGGTTTTCCTGACCGGTTTGGTGAAAAATAAAATAACTCATTGTAAATCTATATATTACAATGTCCTTTTTGTTCAGGGCAAGGAAGCGCTTACAATTTGAAAATTCTAGAAACTGAATTTTAACCTCAGGAATCCCAGGTTAATTTTTGCTCGTTCCCCGCTCATTACGGCGTCGAAATGCTGCCAGATCAGAGAAAAATCGAGATTCTCCGACAAGGAGTAATCCATCGACGGTCCGGCGAAGTATCCGTCGAGGTCGGGGAACCACATTGCCGCAAGGGTAAGATTCAGAAGAGGAGTGGCGGCCCATGTGAACTGACCAAAAGCGGTAAACTTTGAAAAAGCCAGATCCTTTGCAGTGAAATCTCTTGAATATAAGCTGCCAAAATTACTCAGATCAAGAGGATTGTTGCAGTACATGAGCTGAATCTGGGCTACTGAATTATCTTTGAATATCCTGTCAAGGCCGGAGGTAATCAGAATAGTACTTGTATCACCGGGAAAATCCTCAACCGGTTCAAACCAGGTGCCTTCCCCTCTGAACGACAGACTTCCAATGGATCCGGACCAGCCGGTACCGAGGACTAGTTCTTCACTGTTCATCCACCCTGCGAGAAACTGGATATCGTAACCCCATCTGTTGAACCTGTAAAGCCCCGCAGTGGTAATATCATACTCACTATTTACTTTCAAAACCAACTCTGCAGCGGAGGAGGAGGACGGAAAAAACTGAAGCCTGACGGCATCACTCCCCGGCCTTTCAACATAATCAAAATCAAAATAGGAATACGCGTTGAAAATATCATTGGGATTCCAGACAAAGGTCTGCCCCCAGTTAATTCGCTGCCGGCCCAGTGTTATCTGAAAATTGGTGTAATGAAGATCAAACCAGAGCCGGTCAATGGTGGTATTCAGCAGAAAGGATTGTTCTTCCACGATATTCCATGACATATCCACTACCCCATCGTCCTCACCTATCATTCCCGTATAGGGTCTGCCATATCGTACCATGTCTCCGGTAAAAAGCCGGTTCCGGAAATCGGCAGCAAAAGTAATTTTGTCGCTCAAATAGGCTTTAAAATTCAACCGGTTATGAATAATGTTCTCGTTCAGAAAAGGCCCGGAAAGGGAATCAAACATGGCACTTTGCATGGTGGAGACATAGCCGTTCAAGGCAATTGACTTTTTTTTCTCCTGTGAATGCAGGGGAAAACAAAAAAGGAAAATGATCCAAACGATGAGAATTGATTTTTTACACACGTTGCCTGTAAATTTTAAATACCCCGTCGGGGAGTTAAAAATCCTTAAGGGTTCAGTGTTTTTTAACGTGCAGCCCGGAAATTTTACCATTCTATTCCAGTTTGACATCCGAAACCACTTTACCGTCTTCAAGCGTAATTACCCGATGTGCCATTTTCACCACCCTTGGATCATGCGTTGAAAATATAAACGTAATCTTCGATTCATGATTGAGTCGTTCCATTATTTCAAGAAGCGTCGTTGCCGCCTTTGAATCAAGGTTAGCTGTAGGTTCATCCGCCAGAACAAATTTTGGCCTCGATGCAAGGGCCCTTGCCACAGCCACACGCTGCTGCTGTCCGCCCGACAACTTTGTCGGCCTGCTGTTAATCCTGTCGCCCAGACCTACAGCTTTCAACAACTCAAGGGTTCGTTCATCTTTCTCTTTCTCCGGCCATTTCTGAAGGGTCATGATGAACTCAACGTTTTCTTTAGCTGTCAATACAGGTACCAGGTTATACGACTGAAATACAAATCCTATATTGTTCAACCTGAAATCAATAAGTTGTGATGACTTAAGTTTCGACAGGTTGGTGCCGTCAATGATTATCTCCCCTGATGTTGGCATATCAAGCCCGCCTATCATGTTCAGCAGGGTGGTTTTGCCCGAACCTGACGGTCCCACGATTGCAGCAAATTCAGCCTCTGCGAAGTCAAGGGTTACATCATTTACTGCATGAACCTTTACCTCTGTTGAATTGTATACTTTGTTTACATTTTTCAATTCAATTATCTTCATGGCTTGTCCGTTTAAATAAAATATTATTCTGTTCTCAGTGCTTCAACCGGATTTAATTTCAGAGCCTTTCGCGCCGGCCAGATCGAAGAAATTATCGCTGTGGCTATTACCATTATCGTGGTAAAAACGAAAAAGCCAGGCGTTACAACCGGATACACTCTTGCTGCAAATCCTATGGCTTCGAATCCTTCACCCCAACTGCTAAAATGGATCCCTGTTTTTCCAAGCGCTTCCGTTATGGCCCACCCTGAAAGTATACCTGCCACCGCCCCGACAACGGTCAGAAAAATGGTTTCAAGCATAATCATTTTAAAGATCCTTTTATGGTTCATCCCTATCGCCATCAGCATACCCAGCTCTTTTGTCCTCTCCAGAATTGCCATCAGCATGGTATTGATAATACCGAATGCAAGCGCAAGCATGATGATTCCAATAAATATGAAATAATACAGGATCATAAAATCATTCATCATGGCAGCATCCGGAGCCAGCTCTTTCCAGGTCATGACAGAATTATCACCCGAAATGCGGCTCAGTTTTTCCCTGACAATGCCGGCATCATCAATATCGTTAAGCAGAATGGAAATCTCATGCGTGAGGATTTCATCGCCTCCATACAGATTGGCGAGTTCCTTATCCTTTACAAATACGGTGGTCTGGTCAAAACCCGAATTGGTTGTCTTATAGATACCGCATACCCTGAATATGCCCTGGATCGGGGTTCCCTCTTTATCTGAAATGGTGATCTGTACTTTGCTCCTGATCCTGTAATCAAGGGCTTTTTCCGTTATCAGCAGACCATACCGGTCAAGTTCCTTCCTGTTGAATTCCTGCTGCAAGGCTTCCCTGAAATCCTTGGGTGATCTGAATCGTTTATCTTTGAGTGCCTCCAGCTTTATCAGGACCGTTCCCGGAACTTTTTCCTTCCTCAGCTCTTCCATTGTGCTGTCCGAAACTATGTACTGCTTCAGCTTAAGCAATTCGGCCGTTTTATCACTGATCAGGATATCTCCGGGACTTTGATTATCAAGATATCTTCCGCCTTCCGGCACAATTTCCTTATAAATCTCGGTTACCCGTTTTTCTTTTTCAGCATCGACGCCATAGATAATCACACCTGTGTTTGCCCATGCCGTATTTGCCATGGCAATTATTTTTGTCCTTTTTACCCAACCGGAAATTTCCCTCAGGGAATCGAGGCCCCGGATTATTTCATCGGTATTTCGAACCGTAAGGTTTATCTCTTCGTTTTTAATATACTCGTTATTATGGATCTGAATATGCGATACTTCATTATTAACAGCGTTATGAAGTCGTTGCTTTGTCCAGCCTTCCATTATACCAATAAGGAGCACTCCGGCAATAATGCCAAGGGTTACGGCAACGATAACCACCAGGCTTCTTTTTTTGTTACGCCATACGTTCTTCCAAGCGATTGATCCTATCATAGCAGTTCATTTATTAACCTTTAAGCGCCTCAATTTCTTTCAGCAATCCAATTTTCCGGATTGGATAAAGTGTCGCCAGTAAAACCATAAGGGCAACAATCACGGCCTGCCAGTAAAAATAAGAACCGAACCATGCAGTGGGCATCACCGCATCCCATCCCCACTCTGCCATCATATTGCCCAGATCCCCTTTCAGCACAATCGGATGATAGTAGAAAAACAAAATAAGCGGCACACTGGCCAGTAATCCGCATACCAAACCAATAGCGCCAAGCCACATCATTTCAATGGTAACAATGCGTTGAAGTTTCTTCTTCTGCATCCCGATAGCGACAAGGACACCGAATTCCCTTTTTCTCTCGGATACCATCATCAGTACGGTTCCGAATATGCCAAAGAAAATGATAAAGTAAAGAACGCCAAGCATTGCCTGTCCGCTCTGGCTGTCACCCTGAATTTGCTGATACAATACCGGATTAAGTTCATACCAGGTTTTAGCTACCGTATCTTTATCGGACAGAAGTGCATTAATCCTGGTTTTTGCGGTCTTTATTGTCCGGTTTGATTTATCCGTAAGGTTGACAACAAGTGCGGTTATTTTGCCTTCTGCATCAAAGAACTTCTGTGCCGCAGGTATTGTCATAAGGATTAATTTGTTGTCTATTTCAGGTGAAGGCATTTTAATGATTCCCCGAACCGGGAATATTCCCGTTGCAGAAACGCCATGATACCCCTGCCCCATCAGAATTACCGTATCTCCAATTGCCACTTTCAGATAGCTGGCAAGCCTGTCGGATACAAGAATCCCCTGGTCATCGTTTGCCAGGTATCCATTTGAAACTTCAGCGCATTTCAGAATCTCCGGCATAAAATTTTCATTTTCTTCATCGGTTAGGCCTAAATCAAGCTCAAGCCTGGCCGTTGACGAATACGATCTTCCCGGATTCTTTTTCACTTTTTCAAGCACGTTATCCGGTATCGTGCCTGCATCCTTCAAGCGACTTATAGCCTCATCCGTGATCCGGTATTTTACCAGCTTGTTTTCAGGATCCGAAAAGTTCTTCTCCTTTTCGGGGTCAATCGCAATGATCGCTGCACCTTTTGTTTGTGTCCCGCTGGAAGCAAGGGCAAAAGATTCGAGATGCGGGGTGACCGAAACTACCCTGTCAATCTCCGAAATTGCAGCAACGATCGAATCATTATAGTCGAATGAGTTATCAATTAACGGATTATCCTGATATTTCACCTGTTGCACCTGGATGTAGCCCGTAAACGATTCAAGCAGGTTGTTTATCATATGATCATAAGAGCCGAGCTGGTACGACCGCATGATCACGGCAAAAAAAACAGCGAAGAAAATAGATGCCGCCGTAATCATGGTGCGGCGTCTATTCCTCCAGAGATTTCTCCACGCTATTTTGAATTCTTCGTTCATCCGTACAGTATTATTTTTACATTTATTTAATTACACCATCGATTTTTTAAAAATCCATTCGGATGGAATACCCATATTTTGTTCGTGCTTGTTTGCGCAAGGTATTGTATGGGTATTTCATGTCATTTTTTATCTGGTATTAGCGCACTATTTTCATATTCTGCTGAGAAAAAAAACTCTCCTCGACGGGCCGATTGAATTTTATATCCAGGATCCCCACAAGCGTTTTATTTTCGGGCTCTTCCTCCGGGACAAGTTCAATTTTTGAAGGGATCGTTCTTCCATCCATAGTCTTAATATCCGAACTGGTTTCGGTTCTTACCAGGATTCCATCTTCATCGTATAATTCTGCTTTCAATACCAGAAAATCCTTCTTGTCAATCCACCGGATCTGCTTACCCCAGACAATGGAGGCATCTTCCCTGGCTGTCATTTTGATTTTATAACATAAGCGGCCTCCGATGCTCTCTTCTCCCACGATTTCATGGATATAGTCCTTTACCACTGACGATTCCCTGAGGATATCGTCGTTTGTGTAATCCGATCCCATCCAGCCTTGTGACATCATGGAAGGAGGAAGTTTTATAAGCCGGCCGATGGATGGATTCCAGCTCCACATTTCAGAACCTCTTTTCAGAAAAGTCTGTCCTGCTTCTTTTGCCGGGGCAGTGATCAGTGTCAGCGCATACTCTCTTCCAAGGGTCCAGCTTTTAAATTCAATCGTCCGCTGCCATTCGGGTCTGACTATTGTCATGGACATTACACTATAACTGCTTTTCTCCCCGTTGAATTTTTCATCGGCCTTTCGGACAATATCAGTCGCAGTGATCGCCTGTGCGAAAAGGGTATTTGAAACCAATCCCTGCATTATAAGAAAAAATAAGGTGTAAAATCTGTGTTTCATATAGATTCTATTTAAATAACCCAACAATCCTGTTTATTTCTTTTTCATTGTCACCCGCTTCTGAATAAATACTCTTCATGGCAAAACCTGCCATGGTAATGAAAAACATATCTATCTCGGTCTCCGCATCGAATGAGTTTCCCTTGGCTTCCTTTTTTCTGTTAAAATAATCCCGTATCATTTTTATGATCTGCCAGGGGTAATTTGTATCCCCGGGTTCGTGTCCGGGATGAATGAGAGAATCGGTTTCCGGAAACGCATTAAGAAACTGTTCCCTTACATCAATTTGTGCAAGAAGCTGAAACAACAATCGCCAGAAATACTTGTTCTCCTTTAACATCTTGTCTATCTTCCGTATGAAGATTTCAAATTCTTCAGTGGAAAGAGTTCCGTCTTTGTCTATATCAAGGTTATGGTAAATTTCATTTACCGATTTATGAACGATTGACTTCAGAAGTGCTTCTTTGCTCTCAAAATAGTTATACATCAATCCTTTTGAGATTCCTGCATGCCTGGCAATATGGCTGATGGTCGTCCTGAAATAACCTTCATTGGCAAAATGCTTAAGCGCAACGTCCATTATGAGGGTCATTTTCTCATCCCTCATCTCCTTAAACTGTTTTGCTGTCCTTGGTGACATGTGATTTGATTAAACGCTTATCAATAATCGGCAAAATTAAAACCGTTTTATGATTGAACGGTTAGTCAAAGATAAAATGAAGATTTTAAATAAACAAATCTTTCGTGCTTTTTTTAAAAAAAATTTGACTTTGGCTTTGGCAGGGAGTAAATTTGAGTCAGGAAGGTGAAAACCTGAAATGCTTTTTTCTGCTTTTAATGATATCGAAATATACCATAGGGCATCCCCTAAAATGACCATTATTTTCCAGTAATCACTTTAAACCAAACGCCATGGAAAACAATACAAAAGGGACAACAATAAAGAGATTCATCGCTTTTATTTTTGATCTTGTCTTTATCGTACTTCTTGCATTTACTGTGTATATGCTATTTGGATTGATTTTTAAAATTGACCACGCGGGCTATCAGAACGTTATGAGCTATCTGTTATTGATAGGCATACTGACGTATATGTTTTTGGGGGAATTCGTATTAAAGAATACATTGGGCAAGTACTTATTTGGAATAGAGGTAGTGGATAACGAAAGGCGTGAAAGACCATCCTTACCAGGTTTTATAAAAAGGGGTCTTTTGAAAATTATCTTTCCGGTGGAAGGATTCGTATTGTTATTTTCCAAATCAAAAAAAAGAGTAGGTGATTTATGGGCAAAAACGATTGTGATCAACAAAGAAACCAATAAACTAAGACCATCCGTAAGGCTGATAATTGGTATTGTTGTTTTAATAGCCTTGGTGTTCAGCTTCCGCATTTTAATGGGATTCGCTGTTAAAAAAACCGATTTTTATGCCATTGGAACAGACTATTTAAAAAACAACAGTGCCGTAAAAATTGTCGGGCTGCCTAAAGTGGTGAATCAAAACAGAAATACAGCGGATTTCGTCGTTCCAATTTCAAATGAGAATCAGGACAGGTATGCAAAAATCTGTCTGAAAAAAAATGGAGACCAGTGGAGTGTCAGTCAAATTGGTTTTATTAAAGAACACATACTGGGTTTTTCGTATGGTTTAAGCTATTCTTCTTCGAATTAGTTCAGGAGATTTCACTGCTGCGGCATTTCCATTTTTTACGGAAATCCATGAACTCGTTTAGCAGGAATTCCTATTATCGCGTATTTCATGATGGATCGGGTTATTCAACCTCACGTTGGATAATCCCTTTCTTTTTTAAATAAGACTGTTTTAGTGAGGAAAGAACAATAAGGATAACAACAACGGCCAGGGAATAATACAACACCGGAGGTATCGGCAGCGGATCTCCGCCGGCATAGGAATGAAGTCCCGACAAATAGTAATTGACGCCAAAATAGGTCATGAGCACCGAGGAAAATCCGGTCATGGATAAAATGTTGAACAAAAGACGGCCTTTCAGTCCCGGTACACTATGCATATGCCCAATAAATGCATAGACAATAATGGTAACCAGTGCCCAGGTTTCCTTGGGATCCCATCCCCAATACCGGCCCCATGATTCATTCGCCCATACGCCTCCCAGGAAAGAACCGATTGTCAACAGGTACAAACCTGCTATAAGCGTTATTTCTATGATCTGGGTAATCTGATTGATCTGGATCTCCAGCCGCTCCTGATTCCTCCCTGTCTCGAAAATCATCAACAACAGGTTAATGACGGCAAGCAGAGTCCCCATTCCCAGAAAACCATAACTTGCCGTTACCACGGCGACATGAATTACCAGCCAGTAGGATTTCAGCACGGGGACAAGATTGGTAATCTGGGGGTCCATCCAGCTTAAATGCGCCACAAGTAAAATGAATGCGGCCAGGATTGAAGTGGTGCTGATTGTGATGGATGACTTGTAGGATAATAACAAACCGGCCAGGACAGCTGCCCAGGCTATAAAAGATAAAGTTTCATAGCCATTGCTCAATGGCGCATGACCCGAAATATACCACCGCAGAGCCAATCCAAGCGTGTGGAAAACAAAGGCAATGGAAGTTATAAGTACCGCAGTCCCCGAAAAATAACGAATGGGAAACCGGGGAATAAAGATATGTACAAACTGCACCAGCAAAAGCAAAATCCCAACCAGCATGTAAAGTTTTATCAACCGGTTGAAAATATTCAATTGATTGTAAAGGATCTCCGTTTTCAAATGCAGATCGGAAGGCAGGATAGAGGCATCGTATTTCTTTTGAAATGTATATATCGCGCTTAAAATCTCTCCGGGTGCTTTCCAGTTTTTGCTTTCCATGGAATGGTTTACCTCTTCGAAATAATAATCCACTATATGGTGGGTAAAAACCGTATCTGCCGTGGTGAAAACTCCCGGTACGGTGACCGGTGAATACCATGTATGAGCAGTATTTCCGGGACCGGGAAATATCTTTAGAAGCTCCCGGGTAAACACAAGGTAGCAAATATTCAGTCTTTCATCCGTGCGAATTACTTCATTTTCAAATTTTCCACGGTTTGCCGGTTTTTTACGGTAGGCTTCATCCACATAAGATTTCAACCTGTAATTGCCCTCGGGTGAGAAGAAATCGGCGAAAGAAGCATAACCGGAGTGCATACCAAGCACTTCCTGGAGCTTTGAATTTGTAACACGAATGACAGGTTCATGCTGCCAGACAGCTGGGTAAACAAGCATCCCAAGCATAACCTGATCCGGAGTCTGACCCTTGTACGTTTCTTTCCGGGCAATTTTCCGCAGGATCTCTGAAGACAGTGTATTCACGGGGACAATCCGGCCGCTGTTGACTTGTATCCGCATCCTGCCAAATTCCCTGGCGTGGCTTTTATCAATAGCAGGTAATTTTTCTCTTGAATTTTCTGTCTTGCCTTGAGCAAAGGAAGATGAAAACGAAAACAACAACACGGCAATCATCACAAGGGGAATCCTGTTCGCCTGGGATGGTTTTTTCATCAGCGACCGGAAACGGCTGTTCCTGTTCAGCAAACTCAATACTATTCCCAGTGCAAGCAGGATATAACCCACATAGGTTACGGTTGTCCCGAGTCCGTCGTGATTTAGCGATAACACGGTCCCTTTCTCATCGGCATCAAATGAGGACTGGTAAAATCGGTAACCCCTGTACTTTAATATGTGGTTCATGTAAATCCGGTGTTTCTCATGAAGGTTCCTGTTTAAATCAATCAGCTGTACATCGCTTTCAAACCACGAAGGACTTTCAGAACCCGGATACCGTTTCAGAATAAAATCATCAAGTGCAAGAGAGAAGGGTAAAGCTTCCATTTTCGGACCATAGCTGACCCGTACCTTCAGTCCGTTAATTTCCACGCCTGCCGGCGCATCTGCAATCGTTACCATTTCCCAGACCGTCATGGATCGTGTGGTATGGTCGCATTTTACTTCCAGGTTCATTGCAGAGGGCAGTTGAATTTCCGGATGATCTGAAGGCATTGCTGCCAATGTTCCCTCTGGCTGGTATTGGATGACAATCATCGGTATGCCACCAAAATAATGCACCATCATCGGTACCAAATCATGAACCTCTCCGGCTTTAAGGGTATCTGTGGTACGGCTTTCCATGGAGGTTCGCAATACATCGCCGGGGGCCCTGAAACTCAATTTTTCCATCGCATTTTCGAAAACCAGTATGTCATTCTTTGTATTTCTATCCGCTGAGTCAGCAAAAATGAAAGGCTGGTCACCAAACATGATACTGTCACCCGGTGTTAAATAAAAGTCCTTTTTTTCGTTATTTTCGGAAGAAACCAGGTGGATACAGGGATATCCTTCAGGATCAGGCATCAATATCTTTTCCGCCTGCGGCAGGTATTCTCTTACTTTAATTTTTACCGTATGGCCATCCACACGGTAAGTATGACTGAACCTTCCATTCGACAAGGATGATAAAAGTACCGGATAGCTGTATGCTTTCTTGTTTTCCTTTGCATCAATCCATAGTTTGATAAAATTTTGCGAGGTAATCCATTGGTTGGTTTTCTGTCCCTCCCGGATAGGCATAGCGCCTTCCTTGCCAAAGTATCGCGTTAAAGCCGCACCGAGGATAATTACAACAAAAGACAGATGAAATAACAGAACCGTGAGCTTTTCTTTCCGGTACATTTTGCGTTTAAAGGTTACGGCAACAATATTAAGGATCCCCAGGAGGAACAACAATTCAAACCATTTTGCATGATATACAAGACTTTGTGCAGCCTCTGTACCTGCATTTTTTTCAATAAAAGTGGCGGCTGCAATGCTGAACGCAAAAATAAAAAGCAGGACGGCCATGGTGCGGGTGGATGAAATAATGGAAAGTATGTACTTCATGGATTGCAGGGTAATTTATTTATGCCAAATATAAGGTAATAAATCATATAGAAAGATAAACCAAATCCTATTGGCCGGTAAAATAATTCCTTACGAGTACTTGCAATTTATTTAATTCCTTGATACCTTTAATATCAGTGAACACGGTATTCATTAAATAAAATATCTGAAAGCAGGATAAGATTTTGCGTTTGGTCAACAAGTGAGAATTACTTTCGGGGGAGAAGATTATCTGGATAAAAGGCAACCTGTCATTGACATATAATTTATCCTTAAATTTTTTATGCTGTAAAGCTAACCCTTAAAATCGGAAGCATTATGCAAAAACTACTTATCTATCCTGTTGTCCTGATATTGGCAAATCCCATGATGTTACCCGGGCAGGAGCAACCTGTTAAACCGGTTACTGCTGTAAATGTGCATGTGTTAGGACCACAAAAACTGGGTAATTTGTCTCCTGTTGTTGTTCCTCCGGGCAATCCGCAAAGCAGTTCAAAAATTCTGCTGGGGAAGCAGCTTTATTTCGATACCCGATTGTCATTGGACAATACCATTAGTTGTGCTACCTGCCATGACCCTGCCATGGGATGGTCGGATGCCGGACCCACAAGTACCGGTATAAGTGGCCAAAAGGGTGGCCGCAGATCGCCACCTGTTTCCAATGCAGCCTATAGTCAACTGCAGTTCTGGGATGGAAGAGCTGCAACGCTTGAAGATCAAGCCAAGGGCCCTATCGCCAATCCTATTGAAATGGGAAGCACACACGATGTCATGATCCGCACGGTGGAAGATATTCCGGGGTATGTCGAAGAATTTAAAAAAGTTTTCGGAACTTCAACCATAACCATTGATATGGTGGCCGACGCTATTGCAGCATTCGAACGCACCGTGGTTACCACCGATTCTCCATTCGATCGTTATGTAAGAGGAGACGAAGAGGCATTGACCCGGATGGAAAAGAAAGGGCTGGAGATTTTTAACGGCAAAGGTCACTGTACATTATGTCATTGGGGACCCTATTTCAGTGACGGGCGTTTTCATAATCTGGGTGTTGCACCGACCGATCCGGCCAGTCCTGATGAAGGAAGGTTTGTGGTTACCAATGATCCCGCTGACAAAGGAGCCTTTAAAACGCCTACCATCAGAGATGTAGCCTTGCGGGCACCTTATATGCATAATGGTTCGGAAAAAGACCTTGATGCGGGAATTGATCTTTATAACAAAGGAGGAAGGGTAAAGGACGCTAATCTTGATCCTCTGATTCTACCCTTGAGTTTAACCAAAAAAGAAAAAGAAGCCCTTGTCTCTTTTATGAAAAGAGCGATGACCAGTACAAATCCTGAAGTATCGGGTGTTAAACCTCCTTCTGTTTCAGATTTACCTAAATAAAGCAATCCATATGAAAAAGTTTATTTTATACAGTATAACCGTATTGGTTATTGCATTCATCCTCCCGGTTAAGACACAGGCTATCCCTGCCTTCGCAAGAAAATACGGATACAATTGCAATATGTGCCATACGGGATTTACTAAATTAAATGATTTCGGACAGCGTTTTCGTGACAACGGCTATCAGATCCCCGGGCAGGAAGGAAAAGAAAAGAATGTTTTTGATCTTGCGCCGCCTCTTGCATTGCGATTATCGTTCGGGCATACACTTTATAACAATGATGAGGGTACGGCTTCTTCCTTTAACCTTTATGGGTTGGATTTATTGGCAGCGGGTGTATTGCATAAGAATATTTCATTTTTATTTATCTATACCCCTCGCATTGATGAACCATCCAGTATTTTCAGCGGACTGGACAGCATCAATAGCAATCCATCTCAATTCGGGCGTCTTGAATCCGCCAACCTCGTTTTCAGCAATATCATTAAAGATGCTCTGAATATAAGAATTGGCCGATTTGAACCCGGCTATCATATTATAAGTTCAAAGCGTACATACTATTTGTTTCAGCCTTACGAGGTATATTTGATGACTTCTCCCCGCAACAATTATACCTTTGATGATAATCAGATCGGCATTGAGGCCACAGGACATTTCCAGGGCGGATTCAAATATGCAGCCGGATTTACCAATGGTACCGGAGCCAGCGCAGACAACAACAACTACAAGGATCTATACCTGAGCATGACACAAACCCTGGGGAAAGGAGATGGACAAAGTGCAGGCCAGCGGATCGGGTTATTTGGTTATTACGGCTGGCAGCCATTAACCCTGCCGGGCACCGTAATCGCCACAAATGGCCAGACCAATGGATCGGACAACAAAACATTTTACCGTCTGGGCGTTTCAGCAAGTGCCAATTGGAAGACCCTTAACATGCAGATGATCTATTATCTGGGCTCGGATAACAAAGCATTGAACACCCTTGATGCAACCAAGAATTATAAGTTTAACGGAGGCTTTGTTGAACTGAGTTATGCAGGCTTTTTGAATAACCGGTTAATTGCTTCCGCTATGTACAATTGGGTGCGACCACCTTCCTATGATTCCGATAGTGAAGTCAATGCTTATTCTGCATTATGCCGGTATTATTTAGGTGACTGGTCAGCCATTAATATTGCCATTCATGCGGAATATACCCATCGGATCACCGGCGGTGCGACAAAAAACAAGGAAAACGTATTTGCACTGGCATTGGATTTTGCTTTTTAAGCAATTATTTTTGTTCAGGTTAAAGTATCGCCATCCTTATTGTCGGAACAATAGGGATGGCATTATTATTTCATTTAACCCCCTGTTCTGTTTAAAATATCAAAATGAAAGAATCGGTTATCCACTCCCATATAATGCCCGCACTGTTTTTGGGACATGGATGCCCGATGAATGCCATGGAAGAAAATGAAAAAGTCACTTTGTCCAATGATAGAATTGTGGCGGGTTCTCTTTCAATGACATGCGTAAGAATTGAATATGGAGGACCTGAATGGAACGATATTTACATTTTAAATCCGGCAAGTATAGAATTGAATAAAAATTAGTTACCTTTATGATAACATGAATTGATATCCTTCGTTCTATTATCGATTTGAAAGACTTTCGCGGTTGAATTGAAAGATCATCTAAAAACCTGAAGGTATGAAAGGGAGTAAAATTTTTTCCTTGCTGATGACCGTAATGCTATTTCTTATTTCCTGTAAGGAGGACAACACGGTCCCGGGGACGAACAGCGAATATGTGGTTTTTGCATGGAATGACCTGGGAATGCATTGCCTGAATCCGACCTACGACGAACTGGTTATTCTTCCTCCCTATAATACCGTTAATGTGCAGGTGGTAAAGCGCGGAGATCCTCCCCAGGTTGTAACAACAGGATTGACCGTGGAGTACAACCTTATCAATAATACCACCTCTTATGGAAAAAGACAGTATGGAGGATTCTGGACCTACTTTACCAGTCTTTTCGGGGGTACTGCTCCGGCGAATGATATCGGTCTTACAGGCACAGCCCTTTTTGGGACCATGGCGGTCAAATCCGATCATTTTACCGCAGAAGGAATGCCGGTAGTGCCTGTGGACGATGCCGATGTTTGGAATCCCTTGCAGGTTATTGATATTAAGGTGAAAGACGCATCAAATAACCTGCTGGCCTCCACCCAGGCAACGGTTCCTACGTCCGACGAAATAAACTGTGCAAAATGTCATTCAGAAGGGTCATCCAGTGTTTTTACAAATATCCTTCAAACGCATGATGAAGAGATGGGCACCTCTCTTGTCGCACAGAAACCGGTTTTATGTGCCAAATGCCATGGGAGTCCAGCTTTGGGGTCGACCGGACCGGGGACATCCGGTAAATATTTATCACAGGCTATTCACGGGTTTCACGCAAACCAGGGGGCAGGATGCTACGATTGCCATCCGGGTGCCTCGACTAAATGCAGCAGGAGTCTGGCCCACATGGGTACGAGCGGCGACGGCAATTGCACCACATGTCACGGAAATTTGTCAAATGTAGCTTCAAGCATTGACAACGGGAGAACACCCTGGGTAACTGAACCTAAATGTGTATCGTGTCATACCAATGTAAATGGAGTTGAGACAAATGATGCACTATATCGCAATTCCTCCGGACATGGTAACGTGTATTGCTCCGCATGCCATGGAAGCCCGCATGCCATGTATCCTTCGCGTGAAGCGAAGGATAATTATCAGCCCAATCAATACATGGGAAGCAAGATTAAGTCGATGGGAAGCTGCGGAGTCTGTCATGAAAGTTCAAAGGGTGAGGGTGCCGGAGGTGAGTTTTCCGAGGTGCATGGAGGAACAAATCCGGAACATAAAAACACCTGTCATGTTTGCCATACGGCCATTTCCACCAGTACGGCCTCCTGGCCCCATGGTTACACCTGGTCAAATTCGAATTGATAACCGGTAAGAATAATTGCATTCGCCAGCTTACTCCGATGTTTCTTCACGGTCCAGCATGATGTCATCCCATGACGATGGATCATCTTCAGACTCAAGATGCGTGAATATGGTAACCTTAGGCAGTTTACCACGAAGATCTGCTTCGATTCGTTCAAGTAGTTGATGACCCGCATGGACTGTCCAGTCACCCGGAACAATCACATGAAAGGATACAAATTGACGTGATCCTGACTGACGCGTGCGGAGTGCATGGTATTGGATGCCCTCTTGCTTATGTGATTCCAGTACTTCCTGAATCGTATTTAAAGCCTCAACCGGTAGTGCTATATCCATCAAACCCATTACCGATTTGCGCAAGATGCGCACACCCGACCAAACGATATTGCCGGCTACCAAAAGAGCAACAACAGGATCAAGCCTCTGCCATCCTGACCATGCAACTAATCCGACACCAACCACTACGCCTGCAGAGGTCCAGACATCTGTCATCAGGTGTTGTGCATCTGCCTCAAGAGTAATAGACCGGTGTTTTTTGCCCGCGCGCGCTATAGTGATTGAAACAAACAAATTGACAAGGGAGGCCAAAACGGATACTCCAATTCCAATACCTATTTGCTCCAGCGGTCTGGGATCAAGAAGCCTTTGAACAGAAGTTATACCAATGCTGACAGCGGCTATGAGGATCAGGGTTCCTTCGACACCGCTTGAGAAATATTCGGCTTTGCCATGCCCAAATGCGTGATCTTCATCTGCCGGGCGGGCAGCCACTGTCAACATTGCCAAAGCCATCAGTGCTCCGGCCAGGTTTATAAATGATTCCATTGCATCGGAAAGAAGTCCGACTGAACCCGTCAACAGATAGGCAGTGGTTTTTAATGAAATGGTGATCAAGGCTGCTGCAATCGAAAGCCAGGCAAAACGTGCGAGAGATTTATGCTTGTCATTATTTTTTGTTACCATTCCTGTCGGTATAATTACCCGTCTAACTCAGCCGGCAAAATAAAGCACAAAATTACACTTAATCTGAATTGACTAAGACCCATTCTAACGGTTTTTAATTATATATATATTTTAGTGTGCAATTAAATTCTGTTAAGTTCCGGAAGGGCCTGATATAAGAGGTCGGTGGAACTGATCTCCCCCAAATTCTTTCATTGGAGACAGGAAACAGGTTAAGTCGGACAGGTCCGGAAGCACAGAATCAACACTCACTTTTTCGGACTCCTTCTGAAAGAAAATATTTCCGTACAGCACTAATCGTATTTCCGATTCAGAAGAAGATGTATTCATTTCTCGCGAATTACACATTTGCATAATCGATCAGGCCGGTATCAATGGGGGACGAATTGAATGCTTTAGGGATACAGGGCACCTACCTCGGACGGATCTCTCTTCTCATAAAAAGAACATAAGACACGACAAAACACAGGATGGATGCCGCAATGAGACCGGTGACCTGTGGCCAGACCAATAAAAGGCTTTGACTGAGTGGCAAAGGTCCCGGAATGGTACCGTAGACCTGTTCCATGGTTAAGGGTCCCAGGCTGCGCACCGTTGGCATTAAAAGTGTGGTGGTGGCTTCACTGAAGAGTTCGTTGGGTAAGAACCGCATCAAATTCAATTTCAGATGTTCATAATGCAAAATTTGCTGTGGGGTGGCAGTTTCCGACGGAGCAATAGCCTTGGAAATCAAACTAATAATAAGGACAGAGAATACCGTAAAAAACAGCCAGACTGCAATGCTTGCAAGAGCAGAAGTTGCAGGTTGACGAAACCAAACGGAAAACAAGATCGACAGGTTTAACCAAAAGGCTACATATATTATGCTCAGCAAGACAAAAGTAACAATACGCAAAAATTCTTCCGCGGTCGGCGGAATGCCAATCATAATAAGTCCCAGGCCGGTAACCAAAAAGCTGAGTGCAAACAGCATCACACTGATAACCACCAGTGCGGCAACAAATTTAGCGTTGATTAAATAATCACGGTGAATGGGCTGAGACAAAATGCGGCTGAGTGTTCCTTTGTTTTGTTCGGAATTTATCGCATCAAAACCAAGACCGATTCCCAGCAGTGGTCCCAAAAAACCAATGAATACAAAAAAGGAAGGCATGGTTCCATCCGACAGGGTGAATAGCTTCAGGAAGAAAAAAGCATCCACGGGATCATCGGGTTTTACTGCCTTGCTTATATTTGTTATGGCAGTATACATGGAGCCCAGGCAGGTTAATGCAATTATGGCTATCAGAATAATGAAACGCCAGCTCTTCACATGATCGGAGATTTCCTTATCCACCATTATCCGGAACGGGTGGTAGTTTTTGTCTTCCTTATGGAACCATTCCGGCAGGCGGATGCCTGAGAAAAACCGACTTGTCCGATCCAGCCAGTGCAGAAAAAAAAGCTGATTTTGTCCGGTCTTGTTATTCATGATCTGAATCTCCTTCAAAATAGCGGTAGTAGATATCATCAAGTCCGTATTCCTTTCTGTTCAGGTAATACAAATCGGCTCCCGAAGCAATTACAGCCTTTGCTATTTCAGTGGTTGCATCGTGTGAACATTCGATAACGAACAGGTCATCTTTGGCCATAACATCGATAATACCGTCTAAGGATTGTAACACTTTCTTTACTTCTTCGGCTGAATATTTTTTCCCTGCAAAGGCCGATGTGTCGGATGCAGAAGGGGCAATGCCGGCCTCAATGGCATACGTCCCCTTGGTAAAAAGTTTTTTCGACAGCGTTTGAATGTCACCTTCTGCAAGCAGGCGGCCGTTTACAAATAAGCCCACACGATCGCAAACCTTCTGCACCTGGTGCAAATGATGTGAAGAAAACAGGACCGTTATGCCTTCTTCTTTGCTCAATTCAACAATCAATTCCAGGAATTCCCTGACTCCTTTTGGATCAATACCCAGTGTGGGTTCGTCGAGAATGATTACTTCCGGATTTTTGATCAGCACATCTGCAAGTCCCAGGCGCTGGCGCATTCCACGCGAATATTTTCCGGCTTTTTTATGCGCATCCCCCGACAAACTGACACGACGAAGCAAGTGCTCTGCCTTGTGCGTTGCCGCTTTACCCGAAATGCAGTTTAGCCGGGCTGTAAAAACAAGGTTTTCCATTCCCGTAAGCTCATCGTAAAATCCGACATCCTCGGGTAAATACCCTACTTTTCTTTTTACTTCGATCGGATTGGTGATGGAATTGATACCACAAACCCTTACCGATCCGGATGTCGGCTCTGTCAGTCCAAGCATCATGAGAATGGTTGTCGATTTGCCTGCCCCATTGGGACCGAGGAGGCCGAAGATTTCTCCCTTACGAACTGTAAGGTTGAGATGATCGACCGCTGTGTAGGATCCGTATTTCTTGGTCAGATCATTAAGTTCAATACAATCCATGGCCGCTATTTACCTCCTTCCGAATTTACGGAACAGATAATATACGCCTCCCATTGCACCCAGTATGATCAGGATGCCCACCCATCCCCAAAGCATGGGTGTTTTTACCGAAATCCTGAACGACGCTTTTGAAGATGCTTCTGGTGTTTTAGCTTCAAGGTTGGTTACATAATCACCGGCTATGGCTTTGTTATCCGCTTTTATGGTGACATAAACCGCTGCATCCTTTCCGGGTTCAAGCCGGTCTATACGTTTCGGATCAAACAGGACATCCCATTTGAGGGGAGCCGAGGAACTGAATGCAATACCTTTAAGTTCAGAGGAGCCCGTATTCCGGACAATAAGTTCGATCTTTTTTTCACGGCCGGCAGTGATGCTTGTGCTCAACAACCCTCTTGGCGTAGTCAATTCCATATCGTATGATCCGGTTATGACCACTTCCAGATCGAGGGTGGCTGAGGTTGCATTTGTTGCAGCTCCCACCGGTATTTTGTATTTTCCGGCTTCCGTTTTTTCCGGAGGTTTGATTTCGATGGTGATGTCCTTGGCACTGTTCGCCTCTACATCCACAGAGGTTACCTGTTTAAAATCGGCTTTGAAAGTCACATCCCATCCACGGGGCGCATTCGCCAGTAACGCATAAAGCTGTTTATCGGCCGTACGGTTCTTTAAAGTCGCCTTGAATGTAAAAGTAGCATTGGCATGACCTTCCATATTTGACTGGTTGGTAGTATATTCGGTTTTAAAAGTTCCCTGCTCAGAGACTTCCACAACCAGGGGAAGCGAACTGAATCCTCCGGCCAAAACTTTAAACCGGTAATTGCCTTTATTGACCTTCAAAGGGACTTCCACTTTGAGAGAAAGACTCTTTTTCTCACCCGGAAGTACGGAGATCTGCCTGATATTCCAGCC
>JAGDMB010000414.1 GCA_017860375.1 Bacteroidota bacterium
GGTCACAATGTCTGTGGTGATGGTTTGGTATCACCTCCATTCAAAATTACTGTCAATCAACTACCCCATGATCCGGGGGCTATCTCCGGAGAAGAATCAATATGCCAGGGTCAACAGGGAGTATCTTATGCTATACCTGTCATTCAAAATGCAACAGGTTATACATGGAGTTACAGTGGAGTTATCCTCACTGGTGACTCCAATGTTATCACCCTTGATTTTAACAGTTCCTCAAGCAGCGGAGACCTCACCGTTGTCGGCACAAACAGTTGCGGAAACAGTGCAACCCCGGCTGTATTGCCAATAACTATCCTTTCAATTCCTGCTGAAGCAGGCATCATATCCGGTGAAAATATGGTCTGTTTAAATCAAAGTGGTGTATCCTATTTTGTACCTTCTGTCGATTTTGCTACAAGTTACTTTTGGGAATACAGCGGAACCGGTGCCGTCCTTACCGGAAATTCCACTTCCGTAGTCATGGATTTCTCAGGGCAGGCAACCGGCGGAAATTTAACCGTTACCGGAAAGAATAATTGCGGTGAAGGGGCGCGGTCGCCGGAGTTTCTCATCACGGTTAATGATTGCTCAATAAACCCGGTTGAAATATCAATACCCAATTCATTTTCCCCGAACGGCGACGGAGTAAACGATGTGTTCTTTATCCGGGGACTGCCGGAGAATTCAACACTGATCATTTTTGACAGGGCCGGTAATACACTTTTTGAATCACTTTCCTATACCAATAACTGGGATGGCAAAGACAGGGCAGGAAAGGCACTGGCATCCGGCACATACTGGTATGTACTTTCCGTTTCGGGTCAGCCGGAGGAATACAAAGGATTTGTTTACCTAAAGAAGTGAGGCTATGCAAATGCTGACTCACGAATGCATCAAAAGTGCAGAAACAAACTTATGTGCACCTTTGTAATCTGAATTTACCGTATTAATTCTGCAATAGCAGAGGCCTGGCTTCTGCGTGAATATTTTGCAATTTTTTCTTTGTCGGGTGAAGCCTGCCTATTACCAGTTTCTTCCATCAACAGCCGGATATGTTTTTCTAACCCCTCTTCATCCGAATAATCAAACATGTCCCCGCACCTGCAATCCCTTATGATTGCTGCTGCATCACCATTTGAAGGGCCTATCCCGATAATTTTCCTGCCCGATCCCAGGTACTCGAACAATTTACCGGTGAGTATACCTGCATTCTGATGGATATCCGGAATAATGAGAAGCAGGGCACTCGATTTCAGAAGATATTTTACAGACTCCTCATGCGGTACATAATCGATAAACTCGGTTCGTATTCCTTTGATTGACTTAATCTTCTGCAATGTCAGGGGAGCAATCTTCCCCACAAACCGCAGCAGGATATTGTGGCCATCGGCTGAAATCTTTTCCAATGCCTGAAGAAATGGATCCAGTGGATAATATTCATCGTTGATGGTTCCGGTATAGGATATGACAAAAGGCTCGTTTACGGGTTCAGAACCATTCCTGAAATCATCCTCATCATAGCCATTGGGAACGACAAGGACCTTTTTAGGATCTATTCTTCGCGATTTGTTGCGGAAAAGCTCCCGGATGGAATCACTCACCGTAACGACATAATCGGCATTTTCCAGTACACGTCTTTCATACCCGGCATCGATGGAAGCGGAAAACCATGAATGGCATAGCTGATTATAATAATATATATCCGTCCACGGATCCTGCAGGTCAGCAATCCAGTTCACGCCGAATTCCTTTTTCAGCTTCAGCCCGATGAGCTGGGAGGAGTGAGGAGGAGTTGCCGTAATAACCGTATGGACCCCGTATATTTTAATCAGCTCGACGGCTTTTCTATAGGCAAACCGGTTCCACCCCCTCCGTGGATCAGGAATAAAAAAATGACTCCGGATGATGCGGCTGATGCGTTGCTTAAAATCTGCCTTCGGCTCATTCACAAAACCGCCGTACGGAATTTCTTTTCTTCCGGTCAGCCTTTTATACGCAGTATAAAATTCCCGTGTAGGCGTTTTACATACTTTTATATCGGGGTGAATATCCTTTTCAAGTAAAGGATCCATCAGGGGATACGAAGCCATATTGGGATCAACCGTAATAACGAAAGGCTCAATCCCCATTCCTGGAAAATATTTCAGCATCTTGAGCCACCGTTGCACACTCGATCCGCCGCTTGGAGGCCAGTAATAGGTTATTAAAATGACCTTTTTCAACGCTTCCCTTTTCAATCCCAAATATACAGTTATTCCCCTATTTATTGATTTATTATCTTTAACGCTTAAATCATCCGGTTTTATCAGATAATGAAAAAGATTATGACCATAGTTGGGGCCCGGCCCCAGTTTATTAAGGCAGCCGTCGTGAGCAGGGCCCTTCAGAATGCCGGCATCAAAGAGATCATCGTGCATACAGGTCAGCATTTTGATGCCAATATGTCGGATATCTTCTTTGAAGAAATGCAGATTCCGAAGCCCGATTACAACCTTGAAATAAACAACCTCCATCATGGAGCAATGACAGGCCGCATGCTCGAGAGCATCGAGAAAGTCCTGCTGAAAGAAAGTCCTGACCTCGTGCTGGTATATGGTGATACAAATTCAACACTTGCAGGTGCCCTGGCTGCAAAAAAGCTGAACATTATGGTTGCCCATGTGGAAGCAGGTCTTCGCTCTTTCAATCTTGCCATGCCCGAAGAGATCAATCGCATCCTCACCGACCGAATCTCCGATATCCTGTTTTGTCCTACGGCAGTTTCGGTGAAGAACTTAAAGAATGAAGGCTTTGATGCTTTCAGCAGCCAGATTCTTCAGGTGG
>JAGDMB010000415.1 GCA_017860375.1 Bacteroidota bacterium
GTCTCCGTTTTTGATATTGGCAAGCAACTGCCTGTAAAATTCAAGCGCCCAGTCGCAGGTAAGCTTTGTCTCAAGACCCCTTGCGGCTGTGCGGCCAAGCGTGGAAAACAAAGCGGCTACCGGGACATCCAGTGTTTTCAGCGTACTGTCAATGATCTCCCTGTATTCGGGACGGCCTGAAGCATAACCTACCAGCATCCGCGACAGAGGGCCGACTTCCATTGGATACCCTTTCCATCGCGGGGTTTTGATCCAGCTGTATTTACGGGTTACGTCGAGAAACTCGTAAGGAGGTTTTGGTCCGGTATAGTTGATCTTCGTTTCCCCGTCCCATGGATGCAGTCCGGCATCATCACCGCCGGAATAATTGTACCATGAGTTGTTGATAAACTCCTGTATCTCATCGGGTTTATCGGCATTTACTTCGTGGATCGTACCGAGGTCGCGGTTAAGGATCACACCGCGCGGCATTTTGAAACTTGCAGGGTTATTGTATCCGTTCACCGGGAAGTCACCAAAGGAAAGATAATTTGTCAATCCTCCGCCAATGGCTCCCCAGTCGCTTTTATAGAAGGATGCAATGGCCAGCAGATCGGGGATGTATACCTGGTCGACGAAAGTTTTCGCATCCTCAAAGTATTTCCCCACCGCAGCAAGCCTTTCCGCATTAATGGCATTTGCCTCCTCAATATTGATGGAACAGGGAGCGCCTCCCACAAGGTAATTCGGATGCGGATTCTTACCGCCAAAGATGGTATGGACCTTCACCAGCTCCTTCTGCATCTCAAGCGATTCGAGGTAATGTGCAACCGCAATAAGGTTCACTTCGGCCGGCAGTTTGTAAGCCGGATGGCCCCAGTAGCCGTTTGCAAAGATCCCGAGCTGGCCGCTGTCGACAAAGGTTTTTATCCGTTTCTGGACTGCCGTAAAATAGCCGACCGAGCTTCTGGGCCATGCAGAAATGCTCTGTGCAATGCGGGAGGCTTCAGCCGGATCCGCCTTTAATGCCGAAACCACATCCACCCAGTCGAGGGCATGAAGTACATAAAAATGCACCACATGATCCTGAATATAAAGGGCTGTAGCCATCAGGTTGCGAATAAGCTCAGCGTTCGGGGGTGCAGAAATTCCCAGCGCATTTTCAACCGCCCTTACCGAGGTCAGGGAATGGGTCGATGTGCATACTCCGCAGACCCTGCCCACGAATGCCCAGGCATCTCGCGGATCGCGGCCTTTAAGAATATTTTCGATGCCGCGCACCATCGTACCTGCGCTGTATGCCTCGGTAATCCGGCCGTCCTTCACTTCGATTTCCACCCTTAGGTGTCCTTCAATCCGGGTGATGGGATCAATTACGATTCTTTCCGCCATATTGATGAATGTTTCAGGGTTTAACTCTTGGTTTCATTTTCGGGTTCGTTGGAAATCTCCTTATGCTTGCGGATATTGGTCACCAGGACATGTCCGGCGATACCGGCCGCAGTAAGAATTCCAAGCCCGACACCGATCTTGTCTGCCGTGGCTTCGATGCCGAATCCGGCAAAGCTTGGCAGGTGACGGTAGAACGGGCCATTATCCCAGAATCCGGCTTCCGCGCAGCCGATGCACGGGTGACCCGACTGGATCGGATAGCTGATTCCGTCGTTCCATTTGATGATTCCGCAGGAGTTGTAAGTGACAGGACCTTTGCAGCCCATTTTGTACAGACAGTATCCGCGTTTTGCCCCTTCATCATCGAAGGATTCAACAAACAATCCGGCATCGAAGTTGGGTCTGCGGTAGCAGGTATCGTGCACACGCCTCGAATAAAATGCTTTAGGCCGGTTCAGATCATCCAGCTGGGGAATACGGTCGAAGGTAAGCAGGTGAACCACCACCCCCGTCATCACATCCGCAATAGGAGGGCAGCCCTGCACGTTGATGACGGGTTTGCCGCTGATCACCTTATGCACGGGTTTTGCACCGGTGGGATTTGGATCTGCAGCCTGCACGCATCCCGATGATGCACAGTTGCCCCAGGCAACAATGGCTTTGGCATTTGCGGCCGCTTCTTCCAGTATCTGAAGCGCACTTCTGCCGCCAATACAGCAATAGGCCTCATTTTTAACGGGAATGGATCCTTCCACCATGACCAGGTATTCTCCGGGATATTTTTCCATTACTGCTTTGTAGGCTTCTTCAGCCTGGATACCGGAAGCGGCCATAAGGGTTTCCTGGTAGTCAAGCGATATCTTGTCGAGGATGATATCGGCGACCAGGGGATGAGATGCCCGGATAAACGACTCACTGCAGCAGGTGCATTCCTGGAAATGAAACCAGATCACAGGCAGCCTGGGTTTTGTTTCAAGCGCTTTGACGATCTGTCCCACACCGCTGGATTCCAGTCCCAGTAAAGCTGCCATGCTGGTGCAGAATTTCAGAAAATCCTTGCGGGTCATTCCCCCCGCTTTCAATTCCTCATAGAATGATTTTCGCTGGTTCTCCATAAAGATTTCTATTAGAGATTATATCACTATATAAATCTATGAAATTTCAGTGAAATTTCCTATACGGAGCAGCGACAACTAATTGGATTCAATATCTTCAACAAATATGCGCAACCTTTTTCAGGCTGACCCCATCCTTATTCATATCCGGCAGTTATACCTGGCGGATAGAGGTAGGGTTCAGTAACAGGCGCAAAATGCAAACCAAAAGCGTTTTCCGAAAGACCAGAAAAAAACCCCGGTGGATCAACACCGGGGTTTTGTTTTTTTGCGTCAGTTAATGCTCGCCAGCTTGTCTTCACGCAACACAATATCCCATTCACTGAGAACATTTTTGATTTCACGGCGGCATTCCTCATCGGAATAATAATATTTTTTGGAAAGACTTTCCATGATGTAACCCAGCCTTTGCTTGCGATAGGCTGCTAGCAGAATATCAGCATAGATATCCGTAAATTCATGCCGGATGGTTTCACCATTCCGCAGCGCTGACATTACTACAGTACCGTTGGACATTCTTTTCAGTTTATAGTCCGGATTTAGCTTAACGACGGTATCGTCAAAAGAAGACGCTGATATTGAGTAAGAAACCATGCTAATCATCAGCAGCAGAAACAGGGTTTTAATTGGTTTGGTCATGCCTGGGAATTTAAAGGTTTAAAGAAAACAACACGCAAAAATCACAAAGGTTTAGTTTTAGTTCAATATTTTTCTTTAAAACAACGAGAGGAGGTTTAGAGAAAATACGTTCATAAAAGTACTCCTTTTTGACGAATAATAAACAGGATTAGACTAAAATATTTTCAGCGTTTTTGACGAATAATGACAAAGATTAGACCAAATCATTTTCTGCAAGTAGTAAATGATTGTTATCAGGGATGAACCGTTTTTATGACTTTTATATTAATAAAGTCTTGGTTACATTTACACTGAAAAG
>JAGDMB010000416.1 GCA_017860375.1 Bacteroidota bacterium
CGCCCAAGAACTGGAACCAGGACTGGGAAAGGTTCGGTAATATTGAATATTACAGTGCAGACGGAACACAGATCTTTAATACCGGTGCAGGAGTGAAAATTGCCGGCGCATGCAGCCGGGGTAACCCTAACAAATCTTTCGGAATTTACTTTCGCGATAAATACGGAGCCGACAATGTGCGGTATCCTCTTTTCCAGTCCAAACAGACCGACCGCTTCAATGCCCTTATGCTGCGCAATTCAGGGAACGACTGCAACCGCACCATGTTGCATGATGGTTTTATGCAAACCCTTATAATCGGGGAAATGGATGTGGATTATCAGGCCTATACACCCTCTGCTGTATACCTGAACGGTGAATACTGGGGCATACTGAATACCCGCGAAAAAATCAACGAGGGATATTTTTATTCCAATTACGGCCTGGATGAAGACAGCATTGATTTTCTGGAAGACAACCAGACGGTCCTTGCAGGCAGCGCGACCGATTATGCGGAACTGGTCAGTTTCCTTAATACAAAGGATATTTCCCAGCCGGCAAACTACCAGTATCTGAAAGATAATATAGACATGGGTGCCTATATAAACTACCAGATCGCCCAGATATACAGCAGCAATACCGACTGGCCGGGAAACAACCTGAAATACTGGAAACCGAAAAGGGAAGGTGGAAAATGGCGCTGGATATTGTTTGACATGGATTTTGGATTTGGTTTGTACGGAAGCCCCCCCAGTCATAATACCCTTACCTTCGCGCTGGAACCCTACGGACCGGACTGGCCCAATCCGCCCTGGTCGACCCTGTTGTTCCGAAAGCTGGTCACGAACGATGAATTCACAACGCAATTCCTTGACTGGTTCACCGTATACATTTATTCCATTTACAATCCCGCCCGTGTCGGCAGGATCCTTGACTCGCTGAAGCAAAATATCACAAAAGAGATGCAGTATCATGTGAACCGATGGGGCGGATCCATGTCCAACTGGCAGTCTGAAATCGAGGTTGCCCGTAACTGGTCTGTCCAGAGACCAGCCTATATGATGCAATACCTGCAGGATTATTTTTCGCTCGGTACTCCGTATGACGTAAAGATTACATCCGACAGCCACCGCAAAACCTTTGTTTCGGTAAACGAAATACCCATCCATGACACCCTGTTTGAAGGAAAGTATTTCAGTAACCGGGAAATCAGAATTAAGGCCCTTTCCGATAAGAATTACAAATTCAAACAGTGGAAATTGCGTTACAGCAACAGCCAGACTCTCTCCTTCATTTCAAAAAGATCAAAATGGAAGTACCTGGACGACAATTCGGTTCCCGGCTCTTCATGGAAAGCGCTTTCCTTTGATGACAGCTCCTGGAAGTCGGGGAACGGACAGCTTGGCTACGGTGAAGGGGATGAAACGACTATCCTCAGCTATGGCAATGATGCCGAAAACAAATATATCACCTATTACTTCCGTCAGAAGTTTACCGTGAATGATCCGGCAGGCATCAGCACGATGAACATTGACCTGCTGCTAGATGACGGTGCAGTGGTGTATCTGAACGGCAAGGAGATATTGCGGCACAACATGCCCACCGGAACGATAACCGGCAGTACCTTTGCTTCTGAAGCCATTCCCAATGAAAATACTTATTACAGTTTTACCCTAACCGGCATTACCCTGCTGGCAGGCGAAAATGTGATAGCAGTCGAGCTTCATCAGAACAGCCTTACCAGCACCGACATCAGTTTTGATCTTTCCGCCCTTGCTGTGAAGATTTCCGGATTGACCGAAGAAATCAAAAGCACTCCTGAATTCAGTATGACACTCAGCTCGAATGTGGAGTTCCGCGCGGAATTTGAAAAGGTGGATGCGATAAACAGCTTGTTTATCAATGAGATATGTGCAAAAAACACGCTGTTTCCGGATGAAGAATATGAATATGACGACTGGATAGAATTGTACAATGCGGGTGACGACACCCTCAACCTGGCAGGCCTGTATCTTACGAATGACCTGCAGGTACCGATGTTCTTCCGGATCTCCGACAAGGTACCCGCCCAGACGGCTGTTCCACCCCATTCCTTCAAGGTTTTATGGGCCGACGGACAGTCGGAACAGGGCGTGTTGCACCTCGATTTCAAGCTCGACAAGGACGGAGGGGAAATAGGTCTTGCCCAGATGACAACCACCGGAATGGTCTATATTGATTCGCTCCTTTATCCCGGGCAGAAAACGGATTATTCCTACGGACGGTATGCCGACGGCACCAACAGGTGGTTCCAGCTTGCGGGCATGACCCCCGGAGAATCGAATATCTATACCGGATTGGAAGAAACGGAAGATTTCAGCCTGACTTCACTTTATCCTAATCCGGCGGATGACATCCTTACCCTGGCCTTTGACCAACCGGTTGAAAAAACCGCTACCCTCATCATCTATTCCCTGCTGGGCAGAGAAGAAATGCGCGTACCGGTCGATGCCGGGACAACACGGAAATCACTGGATATATCCTTCCTGGCAAGGGGAATATACGTGGTCACCATCCAGAATGAATTATCCACCTATACCACAAAACTTATAAAAGAGTAGCATCTTAATAAATATGCAACAAATTTTAACCGGACTATCGTATAATGTGTATTTTCGTAACCTTACAAAGACAGAACAGAACTTCATGAAAAAAGACCCAAGAATCAAGAACCAGGAATCAAGACACAAGATAAAAGTATGGATGTCCATTGCATGTATTGGTTTTCTTTCTTTCACCCTGATGACCGCTTGTGAAAAAGAAGAAGGAATGGGCGGAACTTCGACCATAACCGGAAAAGT
>JAGDMB010000417.1 GCA_017860375.1 Bacteroidota bacterium
AGGCTGCTGTAATATTTTCCAAAGAGGCCTTTCCATAATGGCATATTCCGGCCTTTGCATTAAAAACTTCGTTGTTCAGGTAAATCATCTTTTCCATTCTCAGCAGGGGAACCGTGCTGCAGCAAAAACGGGAATACTCCTTCGGGCTGATATAGCCTTTTTCCTCCCAAAAAGCATTCAATACCCCCACCAATGCTGTTCCCTGTCCAGGGAAGTCATGCAGATCGAGCAACTGGAAACCGGCAAAACCGGGGGTACGGAATGCAGCCTCAATATCTGCTTTATAACAAAGCACCTGAAGCTTACCAGAAGCCAACAGGAAACTGTCGGCCAATGAAGCCATCCCGTTTTCCTGAAGCTTCTCCTGGAAGATTTCAAAATTTCTGGGCTTAAGAACACCGTCGTATTTGCTCATTTCCTTAAAATCGGGATATACGCACCATTGACCAATTTCATGACTCACCGTTGGTTTATCCTTTTCGATGTAGGGTGTCCAATCGTAATCGGAAGTCGGGGGACCGGCATTGATTAAGCTTGACAAACCAGCAGCCCACCATTGGATTCGGGCTGCGCCGGAACTGGTATAATCACTGGCAGGACTAGATGGAAAACCTGAAGCCGACGTATAAAACCTGCGGTTATCCCTGGCTTTCCAATATTGAATAAACCTGGCCAGGAAAGCCGATGCACTATCACCGGAGGCTTCGTTTCCGTATGGCATCAGGCAAAACGACGGATGATTCCCGAAGTGCCGCACAATACGGTTGCTTTCATCAAAGACATACTGGTCAATGGGAGTGTTTCCACCCAAATGTGCCCAGGCAGAATTTTCAACCGAAAGGTATATTCCCATCCGGTCGGCAGCAATAAAGGCTGCTTCAGGCGGACACCACGAATGAAAACGCATATGGTTCAATCCGTATGCTTTGCATTTTTGAAAGATATGCATCCAGTCATCAACCGCCACAGAAGGATATCCGGTTTTAGGGAAAATGGCGCACTCAAGGGTCCCTCTTAAAAAAATGGGCCTACCGTTCATCCAAAACTGCGTGCCTTTAATCTCGAACTTTCTCATCCCGAAAACCGTCAGGCAGACGTCATCACCCCTTTCTCCATGAAGTCCGGCTTTTAAAGAGTACAAATTAGGTTCAAACTCATCCCACAACAGCGGATGTTCACCCATCGGATATAAAAGATCAACGACAGTTGTATCCTTGTCAATATGAACAGACTGGTTTAAACTGGCAGGAAGTTTACCCTTAGCCGGATTTAACGGAGTGGCAGACAAAGTAAGCCGGTAATCAGCTTCCTTACCGGATATGTTCCGTATTTCAATTCTTGCCCGAACCATCTTTTTATCCACGTCGGGATATAGCTGGATATGGCTGATATATACCGATGGACGGCTTATCAGACGCATGGCTCCAATTATTCCGTTCCAGTTGGTTTGTGTATTATCGGTAACGCTGTGAGCATCTATACCTGGATCAATATCCTTGATCCTATTATCGATACGCACAGTCAGCATATGTTCGCCAGGAGTGAGATATTGGCTCAGGTCATATAGGTGCGGAGCACTTAAAGCATTCTGCATACCGACTTTTTGCGTGTCGACCCAAACAGTACTTTCCCAGTGGCAGCGTTCCAAAAACATTTCGGTATACCGCTTTTCCCACCTGGCAGGGATAATTACCTTTTTTCTGTACCAGGCCACACCTACATAATGTTTCAGGGGCTGAAGGAAGAAAGAGACCTTTATATTTCCCGGCTCACGGTATTTGGCAAGATCGGGACTTTTGTACCAGATGCTGTCCCATATCCCCGCTGTCCATTTTGTTTTGACCGTTATGTCATCGCCCTTACCGTTGGTGAGCATCGATCCCGGAAGCTGTATCTGGTCGATGAAGGTTTTTGTAACCCAATTATCCGTAACTCCCTGGTCCAGCGAATCAATCCGGAATTCCCAATCACCGGAAAGGTCAATGACGTATTTATTTCTGCTTTCCTTGCATGATGACAAGGAAATAATCAGGAGAGTCAAACAGAAACAAAGACTCCTGGTTCTCATAAGCGTTGAATTTTATACAGAGTTATGTAATAATCTGTTTTTTGCAAATGTATTGATCGGACACAAGTATCCTTTCTTAACCATTTTTTTCTTCCCGAACCTGTTCCGGATCATGAGATGATAAGAGAACCAAGGATAAAAAAACCCATGACCTGACTGAATTTCAGCAAAGTATTCTGTTCCCCTGGTGAGTTATTCCATGTCGAGTCCGGCAGGATTATAGATGTTTCCCCATATTTTGTACCGCTGGTATTGTTTCACCATGCGGGATTTAAAATCATCCCAATTGCGTGCTTCTTTGGGAGACCAGAGCACTTCGCTTATGGCGCTTAACCTGGGGAACATCATGTATTCCACTTTGGCTGTATTGTTCATGTACTCGGTCCAGACATTAGCCTGAGCCCCGATTACATATTGAACTTCGTCTGATGCAAGCTTTGAATTGACCGGTTCGAATAAATAAGCGGCTTTGACCGTGGTGACACCACCCCAGTTAGCTGCCAGGGAATCTTCTTTTGACGTCTGGGGATAATCAAGGTAAAATCCGTAACTGGGGGTCATGATGACATGATGTTTTGCCTTTGCAGCACCCAGGCAACCCTTTTCACCGTCGCCCGTCCAACTCATGATAACCGCACCAGGGGCCAGTTCTCCATCGAGTATTTCATTCCAGCCAATCATGGTCCTTCCTTTCAGGTTAATATATCTTTCAATCCGGGAGACAAAATAACCTTGCAGTTCATTT
>JAGDMB010000418.1 GCA_017860375.1 Bacteroidota bacterium
GCAATATCCGTGATGTAATCATTGGCCTCTCCCAGTTCCTTACAGGCGATCTGAAGCAGCTCAAGGGCAAAATTGCCGTTATGCCGGATAAAGTCGATCACCGTGTCGCCGTGAATAAACAATATATAGGCATCCTCCAGCACTTTTGCGGTGGTGCAGGCTCTTTCGCGTGAAACGGTGGAGCGGAAACCCATAATATCCCCCTTTTTGGCGAACCGTATGATCTGTTCCTTTCCGTCGAAGCCGGTTTTATAAATTTTGATTATTCCTTTCTGAACACAGTAAAATCCGTTTATACGGCTGCCTTCAGAATAAATGATGGTACCTCTTTTATAAAATTCGGGTTCCTGGTCAAGGGGTATTTGTGCAAGTTCTTCTTTGGTCAGATGCCTGAAAATGGAGGAAGAATCAATGAAATGCTCAAATTTCGGCACTTCTGTCTGGTTTTTTATAGCCATTGCTTACCTTGTATTATTGACTAAATTTGAATATTAAAGGTACCAAAATTAACCATATTTATGAAAGATTCCATAGATGTAAATTGGACAGGGGATTTATCCTTTGAAACCGAAGTGAATGGCCACCGGATCGTAATGGATGCCAGGCCGGAGGCCGGGGGTAAGGACAAGGGTCCCAGGCCGAAGCCCCTGATGATGGTTGCCCTGGCGGGTTGTACAGGCATGGATGTTGCATCGCTTTTAAAGAAAATGCGGATTGAAGTGGAAAGTTTCAGTGTGAGGGTTGAGGGAGAACTGACGGAAACGCATCCCAAACAATTCATTTCGATGCATGTTATTTATTCGTTTAAAGGGAAAGATCTTCCGATGGACAAACTGAAACGGGCCGTGGAGCTTTCACAGGACAACTATTGCGGCGTTAGTGCCACCTATAAAAAAGCCATGAAACTCAGTTACGAGATAAAAGTTACCAGCTGAACCTATCTGCTGCCTTGCCCAACATCAGAAACAAATTATCCGTTGTGGGTGAAAGCCTGCTTGGCTTGTTCTATCCAAGGCTTTGTCCGGCCTGTTCGGAAGTGCTGTATGGCAATGAGAACATCCTGTGCCTGAAGTGCCTGAGTGAATTTCCGCGCACCGGTTTTCACCTGGATCCTGAAAACGACATGGCCCGGTTGTTCTGGGGAAGGGTGATGATCCGGAATGCGGCTGCATTTTTTTATTATCAGAAAGGAAGCCGGTTTCAGAACCTTATACACGAAATTAAATATTTCAACCAGAAACAGCTGGGTATCCTTCTGGGCCGCTGGTTTGGCGATGAACTGACAAACACTTCCTTCCGCCAGGCGGACCTGATCCATCCTGTGCCCCTGCATGCGGTAAAACTGAAAAAAAGGGGCTATAACCAGAGCGAACAGATCGCACAGGGACTTTCCCAGGCCCTGGGCATTCCCATGGAAACAAACCTGATTGAAAGAGTCGTCAATACGGATACCCAGACCCGGAAAACGAAATACGAGCGGTGGTCGAATGTGGAAGGGATCTTTCGGGTAACGAAACCGGAAAAACTAATAAACAAACATATTTTGCTGGTGGATGATGTGGTCACCACGGGATCTACGCTTGAAGCCTGTGCAACTCCGCTGCTGGCCCTGGAAGCGACAGCAGTAAGCATTCTCACACTGGGGTACGCCAGGCTTCGATAGCCGGTATCCGTCTATCGTTCACCCGTGGAAGCTTCATTCAGGTTCCAGGTAATATCCAGATCCCAGTTTGAGCGGACATCCAGCGTACCGGGATAATAAAAGACTTTTTCAGGCTGAACGCGGCGCAGGTAATTTCCGGGATCCCATTTTTTATTTTTATTCCCATCTGCAATGGCCTTTAGCCGGTACTTCCTGGGTGCAAGGTAATCGAAGGTTACGGTCCCGTTTTCATCGAGGAACTTTTCGGATAACAGGGTTTCTTTTTCATCCAGCAGCTGGATGATCATGGGAAAAACACTTCCTTCAGGCGAAAGAATTATTTTGCCGTAATAATCAATTTCCCGGGTCTGAAAGGCAATTTCAACCGTATCATTGGCTTTGCCGTAAATATCACGGATTGCACCCGGTTCAACGAACAGATTGTAAGAAGTGGCCTCCATCCAGGGTACTGCAAATTTTACGGAATACAAAGCGGACGAATCCTGTATCCGATCCAATTTCTGCGGGTATTGCAGGGAATCTTCAAACCGTGTCAGGCTGAATTTCTGCACATCAACGGAGTCCACCGGGCACGGAGAGGCAAAACGGAGGATAAGATTCAGGTCGATGACAGCCCGGGGCCTGAGATTTACCGTCAGCGGAAGGAAATTCTTATCCACTACGGGTTCCTTCTCTTTCATCTTCCGTCCCAGCACGGTTTTAGCGGCTTTTTCCCTGTAACGCATCATCACGGTATCGGTCCTTGTGATGAAATTCTTTGCCGAATCGATGGTGGTATAGGCCACAGCCAGGGTAAGGGTATCGCGTTTTATCAGGGTGGTATCGGTTATCCAGAACCGGACGGTATCCCTGTTCGTCGAAAGATCCTGAAGGTACCACCGGTCTGCCCTGAAGTCAAGCGGTATTATCCGCAGGGAATCAAAAAGAGGCCGGCTGAAAGCAAAAGTGAGCAATTCAGGCTGCTCCCTTTCCTTTGAAACGATGTTCTGCCGCAGATCTTCTTCGGTAAAAAGAAAAAGACTGGTGTTCAGGGCGTACAATTCCCTTGCTGCCGTCTTAAGGGTATCTTGTGCAACGGAATCGGACGCAATCAGGGTTTTTTTTGCTGCCGTCCTGATTTTTGGCTTAAACAGGGAGGAGTCCTTTA
>JAGDMB010000419.1 GCA_017860375.1 Bacteroidota bacterium
CCTGATGCGTATATGCGTTACGTGGTTCCGTCTTACATTCTCGTCTGGATATTGTCCATTTATTTCTCCGGCGGATACGAAAAACTGGTCAGGGCGTTTGACCTGCTGCGCGGAATTTTGGTGGGGACCCTGGCCATTCTGATCATTTATGCTTTGCTGCCCGAGTACCTGAGGTTCTCCAGGGCCCTGATCATAATGGGAACTCTGTGGGTCATCCTCACCACCTTTGGTATCCGCATGCTGCTGAGGCTGGTTGATAATACCCATTTTAAAATTGAGTTTTTCAAAAGACGAAAACGCATCATTATTGTCGGAAATAAAAAGGAAGGCGAAAGGGTTTTTTCCCTTGTACGCCAAACCCAGGTAAAACCTGAACTGGTCGGATTTGTCAGTCCGGATGAATCGTTCAATCACCACGATTTCCTTGGATCCGTTACCATGATAGAGGAAATGGTAAAAATCAACAAAGTGGATGAATTGATCTTTTGTGCCAAAGATCTGACATCCCAGACCATCATCAGCACCATGCTCCGTTTTACAAATGCAGAACTCGATTTTAAGATTGCCCCTCCCGAAAGCCTTTCCGTTATCGGCAGCAACAGCATCAATACGGCCGGCGATCTCTACGTGGTCCATTTTAATACGCTGTCGCGGGAACTCAACCGCAGAAAGAAAAGGATGCTTGACATGTTCCTTTCTGTTCTTTTTCTGGCAGGGATACCGGTATTAGCATGGGGGATAATTCATCCCCTGCAGTTTATCCGAAATATTTTCACCGTCCTCTTCGGCCTTCATTCCTGGGTCGGCTATCAGCCCGTATCCGGTGATAACCTTTCCTCCCTGCCCCGGTTAAAACCCGGTATCATTACACCGGCCTGCAAACTCGAAAGAACGGATGCAGACGACCCGATGATTGAAAAGATCAATATGCTGTATGCAAAAGATTATACCCTGTGGAATGACCTCACGATCATCTGGAAGGGTTTCCGGCAACTGGGTTCCCGGCCGAAAATAATCCCTGCGGTCACCACCGGCAGAGCCTGAGGGTAAATCCCGTCCGCAGATCGTTCATTCGATACCAACAAACTGAATATTAGCCCTGTTGGTTAACAAGTTAATAAATACCTGTCCTTACCTTGCTGGTATTTATGTATTATTAGTGGTTTTTTTTTAAATTTGTTCAGCAACAACCCTTCTTATGAATAAATTCAGATTTCCTCTGCTCCTTTATTTTGTATTGCTGGCTCTTTACTCCGGCCTTCCTCTTTTTTCACAGGAGGATGAAGCAAAACTGAAGGAGGCTTTCCTTGAAGCGGAATCCTATTTTCTTTTCGAGGAATACAAGGATGCACTGCCCCTGTACCAGCGCATCCTAAATGCGGATCCCGAAAATTACAGCATCCAATACAAAGTAGGTGTCTGTTACCTCAATGATGTGTACCAGAAACATAAATCCATTCAATATCTCGAAAAAGCGGTTAAAGGAACCAGTCCCGATTACAAACAAAACAATTTTAAGGAACGGATGGCACCCCTGGAGGCTTTTTATTACCTGGGCAATGCGTACCGTGTAAACAACCGGCTGAATGAAGCCATCGAAGCCTACAACCAGTTTAAGCAAGTGCTTGATCCCGTCGTGTATGACGTGGAACTCGTGGATGAACAAATCAAAGCCTGCAAAGTTGCCGCTGATCTTCAGTCGAGGCCGACGTATTACATTTCGGTTAACATTGGGGAACCGGTAAACAGCCGTTTTGAAGACGTGAATCCGGTCATTTCCGGAGATGAGACCGCCATGGCCTTTACCCGGAAACTTCAGTTTTACGATGCTGTTTTTTTTACCGAGAAAAAGAATGGAAAATGGACTGAGCCGGTCAACCTGACCCCTTTCTTTGTGGTTGACGGGAACACATATTGCACCGGCCTTTCATATGACGGCAAGGAGATGTTCGTTTACCGGCTTGACGGATTTGACGGTAACCTTTATGTAAGCAAACGCGAAGGGAATGACTGGTCCAAACTGGTCAAACTGAATGACAACATCAATACAAAATACTGGGAATCGCATGCTTCGCCCTCAAAGGACGGAAAAACACTGTATTTTACCAGCAACCGGAAAGAAGGGTACGGCGGCCTCGATATATACAAATCGGAACGAAAGCGTGGAGACGAATGGGGTCCTGCCATAAACCTCGGACCTGTCATAAACTCCAAATACAATGAAGAAACTCCTTTCATTTCGGAAGACGGTAAAACGATGTTCTTTAGTTCGTTGGGGCACTATAATATGGGCGATTACGATGTTTTTTACAGTTCCCGGCTTGAGAACGGACAATGGGCCAAACCGGTAAATTTGGGCTATCCTTTGAATACCACCGGTGATGACTTGTTTTTCACGCCGGTTAAAAACGGTGAATACGCTTATTATTCCATGTATGATGCAGCTGAAGGTCAAGGACTTTGCGATGTATACAAAGTGGAAGTCTTTTCCGACCTGCATCCCCGGAAATTCATTCTGAACGGTATTACACGGATTGAGGATGACCTGAAGGTGGATTTCACCAAAATCAGCGTTGCCCTTTTAGACAGGAAATCAAAAACACTGGTTGACAAAAGTCCGGTAAATTCCGACGGAACATTCACGCTGAATGCAACCTCCGGCGATTTTGATATGGTTTTTGAAGGGGAAGGTATTCAGAAAACCTCAGAAAATATAACGATACCCATCGATAATCCTTCCAATATCATTACATACACCTCTCCCCTGATTGCTCCCGGACTT
>JAGDMB010000105.1 GCA_017860375.1 Bacteroidota bacterium
AGGCCGGGCATGATTGCAGAGGTTACGGTTTCAACCGGTCAGCAAAGTTCCTCATTGGTTGTGCCCATGGAGGCCGTACAGCATGATCCGGCCAACCTGAGTTATGTATATGTGATTGACAGTGCAAAGCAAAGAGCCTTTCGCCGCAATGTAAGCCTTGGGAAGATCATCAATGACCGGATTGAAATCACCTCAGGTCTTGCAGAAAATGAGATCGTCGTCACCGGCGGACAACAAAGGCTGGTGGATGGGGTAAAGATCAAATAGTAAATCGGAATTATGAACTTCGTAAAAGCATCGCTGAAACACAAGCAGGTAACATTATCCGTATTGTTCCTGGTCTTTGCTGCCGGTATTTATTCCTTATTGAACATGCCGCGACGTGAGGATCCTAAGATTACCATTCCCGCAGCGCTTGTGATGGCCTATTATCCGGGTGCCAATTCCTCACAGGTTGAAGAGCAGGTAACCAAAAAACTGGAAGAATACCTGTTTCAGTTTGAAGAAGTGCGAAAGGATAAAACCTATTCCATCACCATGGATGGCATGGTGGAAATGCATGTATGGCTGAATGATAATGTTCGCAAACCCGATATATTCTGGAGCAAACTGAAGCATCAGCTTCTGGTTGCCAAAACCGTTGATTTACCGGAGGGGGTAATAGGACCTGTTGTCAATTCTGATTTCGGCGATTGTGAAGCAATGGTCATCGGTGTGGAAAGCAGGAATGCAAGTCTTGCCGAACTTAAAGAAGTTACAAAAAAAATCGAAGCCAACCTTCGTACCATACCGACTGCCTCAAAGATTAAACGCATCGGTGAACAGCAGGAGCAGATCACCGTCACTTATAATTCCGCAAAACTTGCACAATATGGTACAAGTCTCCAGCAGGTGGTAAAAGTGCTCCAGTCACAAAACTCCGTTGGGCCTGCCGGAGAAATCAAGAGCGGAAACCTTACTACGCCGCTGTATACGGAAGGTTACTTTCAAACCGAGAACGATATACGAAACCAGGTTGTGGGTGCTTCAAAAAGCGGAGCTATCATTCGCCTGGGTGACATTGCAGAAGTTTCCAGGAGTTATGCGGAACCGACCAGCAAGATCACCGTCAATGGCAATCCGGCTATTATTTTAAACGTGCAGATGCAGGAAGGCCATAACATCGTAAAGTTTGGCAAAGAAGTGACCCGAGAACTGAAGGAAGTATCCAGGCAGCTTCCTGAAAATATTAAACTTACAATAATTGCAGACCAGCCTGATCTGGTAAATAAGAATGTCTCCCAGTTTTTGCATGAGTTTCTGCTTGCCATCCTGGCCGTCATCCTGGTGGTGTTCCTGATGTTGCCCATGAGCATTGCGGCTGTTGCAGCTACCGCGATACCCGTGACCATTTCCATAACCTTTGCGTTGCTGAATATGTTTGGTATCGAGCTGCACCAGGTTTCACTGGCCACGCTTATCGTTGTGCTGGGAATGGTGGTGGACGATGCGATTGTGATCGCGGACAATTATGTTACCTTGCTGGACAAGGGCCACGACCGGTGGACAGCAGCCTGGCGCAGCGCAACCGATCTCGTTGTCCCGGTGCTTACTGCCACTGTAACCATCATTGCTGCTTTTGTTCCGATGGTGATCCTCACCGGTGTCATTGGTGAGTTTATTTTTGCACTTCCCATCACGGTTGCAATTGCATTGTCTTCTTCCTTTGTTGTTGCCATGTTATTGACGCCCATGCTTTGCTACCTGTTCATAAAAAAGGGATTGCAGGTAGACGATACGAAAAAAGCCGGTGCAAAAAGGCGGATGTCTCTTCTCGACCGGATGCAATCAGGCTACAATAAGGCCATTGACTGGTGCGCAGGCCATACAGGGATCACTATTGCGGGATGCCTCCTCACTGTGGTTCTGGCCGGATTGCTTTTTGCGGTCGGAGTAAGGCATAAGTTTTTTCCGGCTGCCGAACGCAACCAGTTTATCGTCGAATTACGGATGCCCACTGCCACGCAGCTTGAAAAAACGGAAGAAGCTATTCTCAGAATAGAAAAGCGTATTCATGACGACAGGAGGGTTGTCAGTTATGCAACATTCATCGGAAGGAGCGCACCCCGGTTTTATTACAATTATTCTCCCGAAGCTCCGTCTACCAACTTTGCCCAGATATTGATCAATACAGCAAGTGTCAGGGCAACCAAATCGCTCTGCGATGAACTTTCCGGATCGGTTGCCGGCCTGATACCCGAAGGCATGCCCCAGGTGAAGTTAATGCAGCAGGGACAACCCCTTAATGCGCCGGTTGAGGTCAGAATTATCGGCGAGGATCTGGGGCAGTTAAAACAACTTGGAGAACAGGTAAAGGATATTATCAGGAATACGAATGGCAGCGATCTGGTCCGTTCTGACTTCATGGAAGACTACTATGGTTATTCGATTCAGTTGAAGGATGAAGCCAGCCGCTTGGGCTTTACCACGTCAAGTATTTCGCAAACGATATTTACGGGATTTGCAGGACTGCCCGTATCAAAGATATACGAAGGGAGCAATGCGGTGGATATCCTGTTGAAACTTGACAGCAAAAGTCGTCAGAACGTCCGTGACCTTGAAAATATATACATCGAATCTCCGGTCACTGGTGCCAGGATTCCCCTTCGCCAGGTTGCGGAGATCAAGCCCCAGTGGAATACCGGACGGATCATGCACCGTGCCGGTTTGAGGACACTGACCATTGAAAGTGAAACAACAGAGGATGTGCTGGCTTCGGAATTGCTGAATGAAATCCGTCCCAAAATCTCCGGTCTTACGCTTCCGGCAGGTTTCCTGATCGAATACGGAGGCGAGCATGCCAACAAGACAGAAGTTTTCGGCGTCATGACCACCGCATTGCTCATAAGCCTGATTGCCATCTTCCTTGTCCTCATGTTTCAGTTCCGTAACATAAAAGAAGTGGGGCTTGTGATGGTCACTATTCCATTGAGTCTTTTTGGAGCTATCCTCGGGCTTGTCATTACAGGCAATGATTTTGGTTTTACCGCTTTTGTAGGTTTGATAAGCCTTTCAGGAATTGTCGTCCGGAATGCAATAATCCTGATCGACCACGCAAATGAACTCCTTGAAAATGGAATGGATATTCGCACATCTGCCATTGAAGCCGGTAAAAGAAGGCTGCGGCCCATTTTCCTGACAGCTATGGCCGCAGCTATAGGCGTGTGGCCAATGATCCTTTCGGGCTCTCCTCTCTGGAGTCCCCTGGCCAGTGTAATTGCATTCGGAGTAGTATGGGCTATGATCATCTCGACACTTGCCATACCCGTCCTGTACCTTTCAATCATCAAACCCGGTGACAAAAAGCATGCAACTGAATCCGAAAAAATATAACAAGGTGAAACAGAATATTATTCAGCATTGTCTGATCGCGGCGGTTGTTCTTGCATCCTGTCACGGAAGGACATTGCAGGCACAAAGCATTGAACCGCTGAGTCTGGAAAAAGCCGTTGACCTGGCCCTGCAGAACAATCACCTGCTGAACATAAAAGAATTGCAGGTGGGAGAGAAAGAGGCAAAGATAAGGGAGAGCAGGATAAAGGCCTTTCCAACCCTTATTGCCAATTCTGCCTATCAGTACAATCAAAATCTTTCGGTACTGACCTTTCCCCCGGGTTCATTCGGTTCCTTACCCCTTAGCCCGGAATTGACCATTCCCTTGCCGCCTGAAGCCCTATCATTCCCATTGAATGAACGCGAAAATTTTAGTGCAGGATTAACACTGTACCAACCTCTTACCCAGCTGGGAAAAATAAAGGCCGGCGTGGATGTTTCAAAATCGGATGTCATGATTGCCGAGCAGGAAAGGATTAAAGCTTCCCTGCAGCTGCAGCAGGCTGTGGAAAAGATCTATTACGGACTGCTGATTAACCTGAAACACAAGGAGGAAGCGGAAGCCAGGCTTGAGCTTGCACGAATAAAATTGCACGACGTGGAAAGCGCATGGTTATCCGGTAAGACGGTTGCCTCCAGTAAGGCCGGCTTGCTTGCCGGTGTCGCCGATGAAGAGCAAAATCTGCTGAAGCTTGTCATAGAGGCCGAGGATTTTTCAGCCGACCTTAGGCATATCACAGGATTAACAGCCGACAGTCTCGTACTGGAAGAAGTTGAATTCCGCATGGAATCAATCCCATTGCCTGACAGCTTTAAAACCTCAGCTGCCAACCACAATTCCGATCTGATGATTGCCGGACTCAGCCAGACAAAAGCTGAGCAAGCCCGAAAGGCAGCAAGGTATACCTACCTTCCCGATCTGGGACTGGTAGCAGGCTACACCTATCAGACCGGCAATTATATCTATCCCGAACACAATCCCTTTATTGGTGCCAGCTTCAGGTGGAACCTACAGGATATTCTTTTAAACCGGCAACTGGTAAACCAGCGGAATTTTTCAGTGCAGCAGACAATGGAATTTGCGCTGGATGCAGAAGACAAATTAAACAGTGATATAGATAAAGCGTACCGCAAAATCACCCTTGCAGAAGCTCTTGTGAATGTCGCCCAAAAAGCCGTCCTCTACCGGCAGGAAGAATTGAAGATCCAGCAGGACAAGGAAGAAGGCGGCTTAAATACGGCTTCCGACCTGCTGAATGCAAAGGCATTGCTGGCCAAGGCCCAGGCCGATCTCCTTGCAGCGCAGATGAATTACCGGATTGTGCTGACCGATTTAAAAATATTGGCGGGTGAATGAGGATGTTGAAGAGACAGGTGGTTAAAGTGTTCGGCGTTCGGCGTTCAGTTCGGTGTTCGGCCTTCGGCGTTCAGTTCGGTGTTCGGCCTTCGGCGTTCGGCGTTTAGCGTTTAGTTCGGTGTTCGGCGTTCATCATTCGGCGTTCGATGTTTGGTGATTGCACGAAAGGTATTGAAGTAATAAAGACCTCTTCAGGGGCTTGGTATCGGGTCAGGAAAATTCCTATTCAGAATAAAAATATTGCCCTATTGAAAAACATGATGAATTTGATTAAAAAATCCGGTCTTATTTTGGGTTTCCTTACCGTAACCTGTCATGGCCTGTTTATCGCCAATGCACAGGAATTTCTGCAATACAGGAACCACATCTCGCTTGATAAATGGATGTTCTGCAAAGGAGAAATCCACACCGGAGAAAGTGCAGGGAATATTGATGAAACCGGATGGCAGGAAGTAACGGTTCCGCACACCTGGAACGCACAGGATGTGCTGACGGACGGCCCGCATTATTATCAGGGGATCGGGTGGTACCGGACTACTTTTGACCTTATGCGCAATACACGGTCAAATCGGTTTTTTGTACGGTTCGAAGGTGTATCGCTGGTAGCCGATGTTTTTTTTAACGGCAATTACCTGGGCACTCATAAGGGCGGATATTCGGCTTTTATCTATGAGATTACACCCTATATCCGAAACGGTGAAAAGAACTACCTGGCGGTAAAAGTCAACAATGCCACGCAACTGGATGTGGCTCCGTCAGGAACCCATCTCTACCCTATTTTTGGAGGGATATACAGGCCCGTGACCCTGTTCAGCACCGGAGACCTCTGTATGTCGCCCCTCGATTATGCTACTTCCGGTGTTTATCTGTCAACGATAAATGTTACAAACCGCGAAGCCTCCATTGAAATTACAACACATATCAGTTATCATGCACAGCCAATCGTTCAGACGCAATCACAGGAGCTTTTGCCCCCGAAAGGAATGAAAGGAACAGGACTCTTCGGACAATATTATTCCAATGCTGAATGTAAAGGCAAACCCTCTCATTCCCGCATGGATGAACAGGTGCTCTTTGATTTTACTACCGGAGCCCCTTTCAGTGATATGCCTGTCAACAACTATTCCATGACCTGGACGGGCCGTTTTATTCCGCAACAGTCGGGCCATTACCGGTTTGTATTGAAAAGCGATGACGGTACACGGTTATACCTGGACGACAAAATGGTACTGGATCACTGGGGCAATCATGCAGCCTTTGAAAAATACTGCGATACCACCCTTCAGGCCGGAAAAGAAATAAGCGTAAAAATCGAATATTACGAAGCTGGCGGTGAAGCCTCTGTCATGTTTGGCTGGTTGATCCTTCCGCCGGACGATGCAAAAGCAGATGCCCTCCTGACGACCGAAGTGCTGGATGCCGCTGGCAATACCGTGTCGACAAACCAGTCAAGGATCACCGTGCATGACAATTCGGAAATAAAAGAAATCCATCAATCACACTTAGATAATCCTCATTTGTGGGATGCCAAAAGAGATCCTTACCTGTACAAAGTGAAAGTAACCCTTACCGATACATTGGGTCATGAACTTGATAAGCTCGAGCAGCCGCTGGGCCTGAGATATTTCAGGGTTGACAGGGATAGCGGGCTGCTGTTGAACGGGAAACCCTATCCCCTTTATGGCGTCTGCCGCCACCAGGAATGGAAAGGAATGGGACCTGCGCTGAGTGATAAAGAACATACAAAGGATATGGAGCTGATCCGGGAGATAGGCGCCAACGCAATCCGGTTTGCCCATTACCAGCAGGCGGATATCCTGTACAGGCTGTGCGACGAATACGGTCTGGTAGCCTGGGCCGAGATACCCAATACGCCTGCATACCGGGGAAATATTCCCGGATATCTGCAGAATTGCGGACAACAGCTGACGGAACTCGTGAAACAGAACTACAACCATCCCTCCATATTGTTCTGGGGATTGTACAATGAGGTCAATATTCCGGCAGCCGACGTGAAAGTGCTTCATGAAACTGTCAAACAGATTGATCCGTACAGGCTGACCACTCAGGCTGACTTTGCCCAGCCTGGGGAAAGACATTATATCACCGATGTGACGGCATGGAACTGGTATTTTGGATGGTATTACGGCAATTTCGGCGATTATTCCCCATGGTATGATAACCTGCACCGCGAACATCCCTCCTTAAAAGGAGGATTAAGCGAATACGGCGCGGAAGCCTGCATCACGCAGCAACAGGAAAATCCCGGACGCCCCGATCCGACGGGCAGGTTCTTTCCGGAGCAGTACCAGAGCCTTTACCATGAAAAGGTATGGAATGAAATAAAGGAACGAAACGATATCTGGTGCAAATTCATCTGGAACATGTTTGATTTCAGCTGGACTACGGTCACCCGCGGAGACAAGCCGTATATGAATTATAAAGGACTGGTGACGCATGACCGGCAGACCAAAAAGGATGCCTTTTATTTTTATAAGGCCAACTGGTCGGAAGAACCCGTATTGCATATCATAAGCCGGCGCGATTCAATACGAAATGATTCGCTGGTGCAGATTTCCATCTATACCAACCTTGCTGAGGCTGAACTTTTTATCAACGACATCCGGGTATCAAAAAAAACGATGAATTCGGAACTTCATAAAATCACCTGGGATAAGGTCGCCTTGAAAAAAGGGATGAATGTGATTTGCGTGGCAGGAAATAAAGGAGAGCAGAGGTATACTGATTTTTGCGAATGGGCGTGCAAATGATATATCATTCAACCCCCTTCAAAAGCGGGGGGTTGAATGATATTAAAGATTACTTTCCTTATTTTAACAACGTGATAGTCCCTGTCCAGTGATGGTGTGAATAAGGATCTTCAGAACTGTTGTAGTCGTCGGTTGTACCTTTACCGGTGGCACCTTTGAACTTTCCGGTACCGCCCAGAATTTCAAACGGATCCCTCCAGTA
>JAGDMB010000106.1 GCA_017860375.1 Bacteroidota bacterium
AGCAAGGGATGAAAGTTCAATAATGCGGTCCGAACGGTTGAGGATTTCAATAAATTCCTCATCCTCACGGGCATCAAAAAGTACTTCATTGATAACCAGATCGAAAGAATCAGGCGGAAAAGCCATTCCAAATTCGGTATAACTGTTAGGAAGCTTGTTACCGGCACAATCACAGACCGAATTCTGCACCATCAGTTGATAGATAATGGCGGAACTGAATTTAACCGGAAAGGTAAGTTGCACCGATGCAAAATCAGGAGATAACGGTTCCGCAAAGGATGGATGAAAGATATTGTGGTCAACCGAATAGAGGAAAGGGTCGGAAACACTGCTGGTGAGCAGGGGCTCGCTGAAACGCACCAGGATGCCCGAATCACTGGTGGTGGCTGCCCTTACAATATAAGGACTGCTGTTATCCGGATTGTCGCGGTTTATGGAATTCTTAAAACCGGGAGTGCCTCCGAGATAATGATCGGATGCGCTCCAGTTTTCCTGCTGGCCGCAGGGATTTTCCGGATCTATCATTTCGAGCGACCAACCGCCTTCCGATTTCAGGGAGTTACCGTACCATTTGCCGGAATACGAAACGGTGTGAATAATACCGTTTGTATTATCGGTGAGGATAAGGGTTTGCCCGTCGTTCTTCAATGCCGGCAAAGCTTTGACCGGAAGTAGGGGCCTGTAAGTGTTCAGCAGAATGGAATCACCGGCTTCACAAACGAGCAGGTACGCCTGTTTTTCAATCCGAAAGGAGGGCAATGGAATCTTTTTTTCTCCGATGGACAGTGTCCAACCCTGGGCGACGATAGCCTTGTTTGAGGTATTAAACAGTTCAATGTACTCTGCGACGGGCAGGTTAACCGGCGGATCAGGGTCGGCCATAATTTCATCCATAACGATATCAAAAGAACCGGCCGGATCATAGGTGATCCAATTCTTTAGGTTTTTTGCGGCATTCCCGGGTGCATTTCCCGTTAGGTTTTCAGGAGACTCGTTAACCTGCGCATTGATTGCTAACGGAAGCAGTAAAAAAATAACGGCGTGGATTTTCATAAATCAATTTTTTTGCGAATTTTGCCAATAACATTTGGTGAAATTTAGCCAAAATCAGTTATAAATCAAAAAGAATGTCGCGGACATTCTTTTTTTGTACCATGTTTAATAACCTTAACAGTAAAAATTATGAAAGTTGCAGTGGTGGGTGCCACCGGTCTTGTCGGCACACAAATGATCCGCGTTCTTGAAGAACGTGATTTCCCGGTAACAGAATTTATTCCGGTTGCTTCAGAAAAATCGATCGGTAAAAAGGTAACTTTCAAAGGTAATGAATATGCTGTTGTTGGCATGCAGGACGCTATCCGCATGAAACCGCAGTTGGCCATATTTTCTGCCGGTGGAGGGACCTCAAAGACCTGGGCCCCGAAATTTGCTGAAACAGGGACTACGGTTGTGGATAATTCATCCGCATGGCGGATGGAACCGGATATTAAACTGGTGGTTCCGGAGGTGAATGCCCATGTGTTGACAAAAACGGACAAGATCATTGCCAATCCCAACTGTTCTACTATACAGATGGTGGTTGCCCTGGTTGGATTGCATAAAGCATACAGGGTTAAGCGGATCGTGGTTTCGACATACCAGTCCGTTACAGGAACTGGAAAAAGAGCGGTGGATCAGTTGATGAATGAACGGAAAGGCATTTCAGGCGATATGGTCTATCCTCACCGGATTGATATGAATGCATTGCCCCATATTGATGTCTTTTTGGATAACGGCTATACCAAGGAAGAAATGAAAATGGTGAATGAAACCCGAAAGATAATGGAAGATGATGCGATCAGGGTGACTGCCACCACCGTAAGAATTCCCGTCATCGGCGGACATTCCGAAGCGGTAAACGTTGAGTTTGAAAAGGAATTTGAACTGGCCGATGTGCGAAGGATCCTTGAGCATTCGGAAGGGGTTGTCGTAATGGATGATCCGAAAAACAATGTCTATCCCATGCCCATTCACGCGCAAAACCGGGATGAGGTATTTGTCGGCCGTTTACGCCGCGATGAAACACAGCCCAGAACACTTAACATGTGGATTGTTTCAGATAATCTTAGAAAAGGTGCTGCTACCAATGCCATTCAGATTGCAGAGGTTCTGGTGGCCAGAAAACTGGTGTGACAGCCTTCAAATTCCGTTGGAAAAACAATCAGGTCAGAAAAGAAAATCATCGTAAGGATACCGGGTTACATGAATTTCTTTCACTTTGTTGTAAAGGATGTCCCGGAATTCCTCGATGTTTTCTTTTTTCGTGGCAGAAATGAAAATACAGGGAGAATTATTCTTGGCCATCCAGCTGTTTTTTAATTCCTCAAGGGATAAATTTGCCCGGGTTATCGGGCTCAGGTCATCCTCCTCCCTGATCACATACTGAAACGCGTCAATTTTATTGAAAACAACCAGGGTGGGCTTGTTGGACGCTTTAATATCATGGAGGGTCTGATTCACGATCGTGATCTGTTCTTCAAATCCGGGATGCGATATATCCACCACATGCAAAAGGATATCGGCTTCTCTTACCTCATCGAGAGTAGATTTGAATGATTCCACCAGATGGTGAGGGAGTTTCCGGATGAATCCGACGGTATCGCTTAACAAGAAAGGGAGATTTCCGATCACCACTTTTCTTACCGTGGTATCAAGGGTAGCAAACAGCTTATTCTCCGCAAAGACCTCCGATTTGCTCAGCAGATTCATAAGGGTTGATTTTCCTACGTTTGTATAGCCAACCAGCGAAACACGCACCATTTTACCCCGGTTTTTCCGTTGGGTGATCATCTGCCGGTCAATTCTCTTCAACTGTTCTTTCAGGTTGGCAATTTTATCACGGATAATCCGGCGGTCTGTTTCAATTTCGGTTTCTCCCGGTCCCCTTAGGCCGATGCCTCCGCGCTGTCTTTCGAGGTGTGTCCACATTCCCGCCAGCCGGGGAAGCAGGTATTCATACTGGGCAAGTTCAACCTGCGTTTTTGCATAGGCTGTTTTGGCCCTGCTGGCAAATATGTCCAGGATTAAGTTGGTTCGGTCGAGCACCCTTACATTCAGCTCTTCCTCAATGTTTCGCAGCTGGCTGGCAGAAAGCTCATCATCAAAAACGGCAATATCAATTTCATGGGTCTGGACATATTCCCTGATTTGTTCAAGTTTTCCCTTTCCGATGTAAGTGCGGCTATTGGGGACTTCCATTTTTTGTACAAACCTTCCTGCCGGAATGGCTCCGGCTGTATCCACCAGAAATGCAAGTTCGTCCAGGAATTCTTCCACCTGGTCAGGATCCTGTTCACGGGTGGCAATCCCTATGATAATGGCCCTTTCCTTTTCAGCCCTGGTTGAATAAGCCCCCAACGAAATTCAGGTTTTATCGGATGAGTGAAATATTGGCTTTTAATGCATCATGCAACGCCATTTTCAGGGTTTCAGTGCAGTCATAGATCATGCTGAAATTATCGGGAAAAGGTATGCGGCCTGATTTAAGTAACGCCTGGGTCTCAGGCTTCAACGCATTGATATCTCCAATGGCACGGGCAGATAAATGTTCAAAATGAGTGGTTGCCGCTACCGGTTCCTTTTTAAGCAATTTTTTCGGATTCGCTGAGGTAAGTTCAAGGTTTCCCTTTATTGTGCAGTCTTTTTGCTGAAGGGTTTCAATCACCGAACAGGAAATTTCTTTGTATTTCTTCACTTTTATGTCATTCCCCAGGCTGTCTTTCATCACGTTGCCTTTTGAATCGAGTACATAATTAAAGCCATCCTCGATGGTTTTCTTCTCTACATGATCTTTATCCGATACAAGGTCGGGTGAAATATCGATGAATTGCAGAACAAAATCCGCATAATAATCATACACGATCGTATTGTCCAGATCCTGAAAATGCAATTCAAGCCATTCATTTTCAAATTCACGGGGATCAAAAGTTATGATATCGTTAATAAAATCATTCGGTAGCTTTATCATGGTATTGTTGATAACATTCAACAATACGCGGCTGGTTCCGAGACTTTTTGATTCATTGATGAGATTGTTAATTCCAGGATAAGCGGATCCGTAATAATCTTTTGCTCTGTTAAACTCATAATAGGCCTGACGGTATGAATCCTTGGTATTCACTTTCATCAGCTTTGTTGCATTATCATAATAATAATCGGCTGCTTTCTTTTTGGCTTCGATCATATATTTATCATAATCCACATGCGGATATTGCACAGTGCGTCCTTCGATTTTCAGGGGAAGTACTTTTTTTACGGTGGATTGCCGGGCTTTTAAGGCACTATAGAGGGAATAAATCTCATCGAATGAGGCAGGATCATTTTCTGTTTTCAGGTATTTTATTCGATCCTGATCCCTTTCATTCGCCAGTTTATAGGCTTTGTCAAGCATTACGGCATCTTCTTCATTTGATTTATCTTTCAGCAGGCTTTTCACACATTTCTGTATCACGGCATCATAATCGCCTCTTTGCATCATCTTCTTTGTCGAAGAACATCCAAACAGCAGCATAATTGAAAGAGTGGTAAGGAGCAATTTTTTCATGGCCATTTCAATTAAAGTTTTACATTATTGATAAGGTACGTTTCTCCTGGCAATTTGTTTGGATTTCGCGTATAAAAGTAATAAAAATCCTGACCCGGGTAAAAAGGAAAATGAAGTGCATATATTTCGGTTGTAAATTTGTATAAAAAGGAGCTTTGGACTATATTCGGGAATGAATTGCTGACGTATTTATTTTACCAAATCATCCTATCATAAACTATAATTTGCATGAAAAAAGCACTCATTATCCATCAAAGCAAGAAGGGTCATACCCGCAGGTACGGTGAGGAAATCGGGAAGTTTCTAACGGGGAAGGGTATTGAATCCAGGGTTATTTCCCTGGAGGAGTATAACGCAGATCTGCTGCAGGATGTATCCCATCTTTTTTTGGGGTGCTGGACCGGCGGACTGTTCTTTTTTGCACAGCATCCGGATCAGGCATGGATTCATACCGTAAAAAAAATGGCCCTGCCTGAAGGAATTCAGATAGGTTTGTTCACCACCTACCTTCTTGCTACCGGTTCTATGTTCAGGGCAATGAAAAAATATATTCCCGGAAAGGAAGGAATGCCAATGCCCGAATGGAGATCGAAAAACAGCCTGTTGTCCGAAGCAGATAAAGAAAGTATCAACAAGTTTATTGCCGGGTAGTTGACCTGTCGTCGGACATTGAACCTAAATCCTGAACAGGTTGTGATTCATAGTAGCATTATAATAAAGGGGGCCCGGGTGCATAACCTTAAAAATGTGAACCTGGAAATCCCCCGGAATAAAATTGTTGTTTTTACCGGCGTAAGCGGATCGGGTAAATCATCCCTGGTTTTTGATACATTGTATACGGAAGCCCAGCGGCAGCTGATCGAGACCTTTTCCTCGTTTGCCCGGCGCCGGCTGCCGAAACTTTCACGTCCTGATGTGGATGATATCCGGAATATTTCTACTGCCATTGTGATCGATCAGAAACGGATGGGCCATAACCTGCGCAGTACGGTCGGCACAGCAACGGAATTATTCACTTACCTGCGCATGCTGTATTCGAGGTGCGGAGAACCCTTTATCGGCCCATCCTTCCTGTTTTCCTTCAACCATCCCGATGGCATGTGTCCCGCATGCAAAGGTTTAGGAAAAAGAATTACGGTCGATCTGAACCTGCTTATCAACCCTGAGAAATCATTGCGCGAAGGTGCAATCACACATCCCGATTTCAAGATCGGCAGCTGGTATTGGCGCGAATTAATGGTTATGGATTTATTTAATCCGGATATCCCCCTGAAGGAATTCACAGAAGAAAAGATCAACACCTTGCTTTATGCCGATGAAATACCCATAACCAAAGCTCACGGAGCCGGCACTTACTCCAAGAACTTCGAAGGGATCGTCCGCAAATTTGAACGGCTATACATCAATAAAGCCGAGGACGAGCTACCGGAAACAAAAAAGGATGCCTATGCAAAATATTTTATTTACCGTCACTGCGATGCCTGCAACGGAACTCGGATCAGTGAAAGGGCAAGGTCCGTAAAAATAAATAATAGGTCAATTGATGCGCTGTCTGACCTGGAACTCACCGATCTGGATGCATTCCTTTCGGGAGTGGATCATGAAATTGCGCGGCCTGCGGTTCGCAAGATGCGTCAGATCCTCGGGCACCTGATCGAGATTGGAGTGGGTTACCTGTCGCTGAGCAGGCCGGTGTCAACCCTTTCGGGAGGCGAATCACAAAGAGTAAAAATGGCCCGCCAGCTTGATTGTGACCTGGTGGATATGATGTATATTCTCGATGAACCGTCTATAGGTCTTCATGCCCGGGATAATGCAAAGCTGATTGATATGCTCTGCCGTTTGCGCGACAAGGGAAACAGCGTGCTTGTCGTGGAACATGATCCGGACATTATACGTGCAGCCGACTGGCTCATCGATATCGGGCCCAAAGCCGGGAAAGACGGAGGGAGAATCTTATATGAAGGCCGGGTGGAGGATATTGACGGCAAAGAAAATCTTACCGGACAGTTTTTGGGAAAGAGGGAGAAACAGTTGTTCCAGCGGCGGAAATGGACCGACAGCATCCGGATTGAAAACGCCGGCATTCATAATTTAAAGAATATTTCCGTTTCAATTCCTCTGGGGATTTTTACCTGTGTTACGGGCGTTGCCGGATCGGGGAAAAGCAGCCTGATCCACGAGGTCTTTGTAAAGCAAAACCAGGATGTGGTAGTGATTGACCAGTCGCCTATTGGCAAATCCTCACGTTCCATACCCGTTATGTACATTGGTGTATTTGATCTCATGCGGAAAGAACTTTCAGTAGCAACGCATGCCGAGGCGTCATTGTTCACCTTTAATTCAAAAGGGGCTTGTGAAAAATGCAATGGCCACGGGTACCTGAACATTGAAATGAGTTTTATGGATGATGTGAAAATTGTCTGTGATCAGTGCAACGGAAGAAAGTACAAAGATGAAGTCCTTGCATTGCAGTACAAAGGCCTTAACATATTTGAAATTCTTAACCTGACGGTAGAGGAGGCAAGGGAGTTTTTTGACGACCGGGAGATTCGGCGCCGTCTGCAGATACTGTATGAAGTCGGGCTTGACTATCTCGAGATCGGACAATTGCTGAGCAGTTTGTCGGGTGGTGAAGCACAACGTCTGAAACTGGCTTCCGAACTGCATAAAAAGGGACGCATTTACGTGATGGACGAACCCACAACCGGACTTCACATGGCGGATACCGAAAAACTGCTGAAGATCATTCAAAAGCTCATTGAAAATAAAAATACCGTTGTGGTAATTGAACATAACCTCGATGTGATCCGTCATGCCGACTGGGTAATCGATATGGGTCCCCTGGGAGGTGCCCAGGGAGGGGACATCATTGCAACCGGCACGCCTGAAGAGATTGCAGCCTGTGAAAACAGCTTTACGGGGATGTATTTGAAAGAGGTTTTGTAAAAAGAAGCATTCGGGCAGGGCGCTCCAGCTGTTCCTAATCAGACTTTCCAAATAACCACGACTTCTTTTCAGTGGAGAATAGGGGAGTCGAACCCCTGACCTCCCCGACAGCCGTCGGGGCGCTCTAGCCAAATACGATTAACCTCTCTTTAAGGAAGGCTTTTTA
>JAGDMB010000420.1 GCA_017860375.1 Bacteroidota bacterium
TGAAAAAGGTACCAAATCCAAGGTAATGAATGAGGATAATGAAATTTCAATCTTCGGAGCCATGCTTAAGAATATTTCACCTACACCCGTTAATGTATACAGCTATGTCAGGGATAATGATTCAGCCATTCTTGTGGCAGCAACCGTTGAATTGAAAAAGGATGTGTATGTGACGCTTGAAAATAACGCGGAAGAATACGCGAAAGTAAAAGGATTTCTTTTGGAATTTGCAAAAGGACATTATCTGGAACTGGCACAGGAACAACTGGATGCGGAGGAGAAAAAACTATCCAAGCTTGAAGGTGATCTGAAGAATCTTGACAATGACAAAGTCAAACTCGAAAAGATGATTCAGTCAAATACCAACACTATTGCTTCCACCAATGACGAATTGATCATATTGCGGAATAGTCTCAAATCGCTGAATGATGAGATGCTGGCACAGACAAATGCGTATAACGCACTGGAAGAAGGCACTGCAAAAGACGAAAAGAAGAAATACATTGATGATCTTGAGAAACGCATAAAGAAAGACAACAAAGATATTGAGTCAGGAGAAAAAAAGATCATTAATCTTCAGTCAGAGATCGACAAAGGGAGGGATGAGAGCCTTCCTGAAGTAATCAGGTCTCAGGAGCAAACCCGGATAGCTATCGATCAGCAGAAAGAAGTTGTCAATGCCGCAACGGCAAAATGCAATAGCATTAAGAATTCCATGTAAATACTTTCCCCGGTTTTTGCTTTGCTGGTATTCTGATAATCCCTGCGACGGGCCAAAATCCTCGCAGGGATTTTTATGCACTTTTTCTTTGCCTTTTTAGCACATTTGCATACAAACCTCTATTGCGGAATCCTGAACTTTCATTTAACCTCGTTCAGCTTTCGGATCAGCTCCGTTTCATCTTCGCGATAAGGGGTCCCGTCCTTCCGGAAGATGTCATGGAACCATTCCGCCGGCTCACTGCCGTCAGGTACCGGAGTATCCCATGCATATATTGTATTGGTTTTCCCCGCCACCAACCCCCAGTTTATGGCTCCGACCTTATTTTCTTTCAGCATCGGCATGATCGTTGAAAATCGGCTGTTCCGCGTCCGGGCCATATATTCCGTGCAGATCAGGGGCCTGCCGCTTAGCTTTAAAAGCTGGATTACCCGCAGGTGTTTTTCTGCATCTTCATAGTTGTGATACGTGATAATATCCGAGTTCATAACCTGAAAGGCATTTAAGACTTCAAAATCCCATGCCCATATGCCTGCACTTATAGGCTGATCGGGATTGATTTCCCGGGCCCAGTAAAAGACATTCTTTAACAATGCGAGGGTTGTTTCTCCTTTGCCTGAGTTACCCGGCTCGTTGTATAAGTCCCACATCAGAATGCGCTTATCGTGACCGAAGGTGGTTAAAATATCTTTTACATACTTTTCAAGCTCAGGAAATCCGGTTGCGTCTTTGGAAGCCGGATCTCCCGGATCCTGTACCCATCCTGAATTGTGAATGCCAGGCCGGGGCTCAGGCTGAAATCCCTCGTGAGGGAGTTTATTCCAGCAATCGTCAAAAAAGACAAAGATCGTCTGAATATGATGCTTGTCTGCAATGGCAAGGTACTTTTCCACACGTGTTTTGAACCCGTCCGGATCCTGTTTCCACGCCAGACTGTGCAAAAATACCCGCATGGTATTGAAGCCGATGTCTTCCGCCCAGCCCAGTTCCTTGTTTATCGTTTTTGGATCAAAGGTTTTGGCCTGCCACATCTCCATCTGGTTGACGGCCGTATGGGGAATATAATTCGCCCCGGAGATCCATTTGTGGGAATTGTACCAGGTGTTCGCTTTTTCAAGCGACCAGACTTTTCCAACCATATCCCCCTCGCCAGCTGTCTGAGCCTGCAAAAGACCCAGCGTGCAAAAAACCAGGGGAAAGAAAAACGGATTCTTTTTCATGTCTTAAATTTTATGCTTTTAATAATTTATTCGATAGGTTACGGAATCTATGCTCCCTTCTTTTCAGACAGGAAGGCTATATCCCTGCTCCCCTCAATTGCTTTCGTAAAGATATTCTCTTTGGAGAATTCTGCCATGGGTTTGTAAGTATCACCATCCAGCTCGGTAAACCGGATATTGTATCCTTTTATTCCGATTATAAGCGATATGGCTGTTTCCACATGCTTCCTCAGCGGCTTTATGATCCAGCCCAGTTCCGAAGGACCGTTCTCCGTTTCTCGTTCAGTTTTCATCCGAATCTCTTCCTTGATCTGGTTGGCCAGTTTGTCGAGTTTTGGATTTGTCTTCCAGTGATCCGAACCAAAAAAGGGTTTGTTGTACTCCAGGATCTCGGCAATTTCCCATATGCAATTCCTTTTTGAAAAGGACAAAAACTGGGGATTGGCATTTGCAATGCATATCTCCCGCCGCCCTTCATCAACCTTGAAAAGCAGTTTTCTGAAATCGACACCGTATTTAGCCACAAAATCCACATGCAGCACACCGATAAACTGAACGTTTTTGTCACCTTCCTGCAGTTCGCGGTTTATCGTTCGTTTGAAGTTGGTGTCCACTTCGATGAGACCCAGGTCGAGGATGGTGTTCACTTCGGAAATGTTCAGTTTGCGGTTGGAAAGCTGAGCCACATCCTCTTTCAGCGTTGAGTTTTCTGACCGTATGCGCTGGATCTCTTTATTCAGTGCATCGATCTGTTTTTCTTTCTCTTTGAGGAAAAGTTCCCACAGGAGAAACACCAACACGGCAATTCCCAGAACGATCAG
>JAGDMB010000010.1 GCA_017860375.1 Bacteroidota bacterium
GTGGATGTTCAGAAGGAAAAGGAATTGGCCTCGGTATTTGGCATTCAAAGCATACCGGCTTTCCTATTCTGTCCCATGCAGGGAAATCCTTCCATGTCAGCGGGTATTGCAGGTTCACGGGATGAAACAAAGAAAATGTTCGTTCAGCAAATTGAAAATTTCCTTTTGAAGGAAGCCGACGGATCTACTGAATTATAGTCAGCAAAAGAATGAATAGCATAACACCGCAAGTGGAATCTCCATTTGCGGTGTTTTCTTTCCGGGTCGGGGATAGGACCCGTTTAGTGGGGTATCGGAAATCAGAACACGCGGAAATTCAAAATACCTCTTATGGGAAAATATCCGCAACGTGAGTAAAAAACATCTTTTCCATTTTTATTAACAACGCTTTCTAATTGGTGAGGTTTGGCCTAATTTTAACCTGGCTATTCTGGTTTATTCAAGCATTGATTTTCTGAGGAACAACTATTTCCGGAAACTTTTTTTATGTTTTTAATTTTCGATACCGAAACAACGGGATTACCTGCCAATTATCATGCACCGGTTACCGATCTCGACAATTGGCCCCGTCTGGTTCAGCTTGCCTGGGAGTGTCATGATACCGAAGGGAACCTGATGGAAGCACGCAATTTCCTTATTAAACCTGAAGGATTCACCATACCGTTTGCTGCTGAAAAAATCCACGGTATTTCGACCGAAAGAGCAATGGCAGAAGGACGTGATCTCGCTTTTGTGCTTGCGGAATTTAACAAGGCACTGCTTCAATCAAAACTGGCTGTCGGGCATAATATTGATTTTGACCGCAGCATTATCGGTGCGGAGTACATCCGAAACGGGATCCGGGATGAGTTGTCACGGCTATCTCATTGTTGTACCAAAGAAGAAGCTACTGAATATTGCGCTCTTCCTGGAGGCAAAGGTGGCAATTTCAAATGGCCAACGTTGTTTGAACTTTACCAGAAATTGTTTTCAGAGGTTTTTGAGGATGCCCATAATGCTGCCGCAGATGTTGCGGCAACGACACGTTGCTTCTTCGAGCTCATAAGGCTGGGAATTATCAGTCCTGATTTGCCTGAAATGGCTACCGGATGGCTCGCACAATTTAGAAATAGCCATCCGGAAGTCATTCCTCAGGTTTTTTTGCCACAACCTCTGCAGCATAAGGAACAGAAAGAAATCCGCCATGAAGAGGAGATTAAAAGTCAGGAAATTGACCTGACCACAATACCTTTCACCCATCTGCATCTGCATACCCAGTATTCGATCCTTGACGGAGCGGCCGAAATCCGGCAGCTCATAGCAAAGGCAAAGAGCGATGCCATGACTGCCCTGGCCATTACTGATCATGGCAATATGTTTGGTATCAAGGAGTTTCATAATGAAGCGATAAAACAGGGAATTAAACCAATTCTGGGTTGTGAGGTATATGTTGCGCGCCGGTCGCGATTTGAGAAATCAGAAAAAATGGACGGCGGGGGCTTTCATTTGATATTGCTTGCAAAGAACAAACAGGGGTATAAAAATCTGATCCGGCTTGTGTCCTATGGATGGACGGAGGGATTTTATTACAAACCTCGGATTGACAAGGAACTGCTTGCGAAGCACAGTGAAGGACTGATCGCCCTTTCAGCCTGTTTGCATGGCGAATTGCCATGGGTATTGCGGAATGAAGGACTAAGCCGGGCCCGTGAGGTGATCCGGGAATACAAAAGTATTTTTGGTGACGATTATTTCTTTGAATTGCAGCGGCATAAATCAGGGGATCCGAAAACGGACAAGGAAGTATACGAGGACCAGGTTTTTATTAACAACCAGTTGTTAATCCTTTCGAAGGAAACAAACACACAAGTAGTTGCCACAAACGATGTACATTTCATAAATGCCGGGGATGCTGCTGCACATGACCGGCTGTTGTGCATAAGTACAGGCAAGGATATCGATGATCCAGACAGGCTAAGGTATACACAACAAGAGTGGATGAAAACACAACAGGAAATGAAGGCCCTTTTTGCGGATATTCCTGAAGCCATTTTGAACACAAATGCAATTGCAGAACGAATCGAATCCTATGAATTGAACAGCGAGCCCGTTATGCCTGATTTTCAGATCCCCGAAGGTTTTTCAGACAGCAATGAATACCTGCGGCATCTTACCTATGAAGGAGCATCACGCCGGTATGCCGTTTTGGATGAGAAGGTGAATGAACGCATTGAGTTTGAACTTGAGACCATAAAGAAAATGGGATTTCCGGGGTATTTTCTGATTGTCTGGGATGTGATCAGGGCAGCCCGTGAAATGGATGTTTCGGTAGGCCCTGGTCGTGGCTCTGCAGCTGGTTCAGTTGTAGCCTATTGTTTGCGCATAACCGATATCGATCCCATTAAGTATGACCTGCTATTTGAGCGTTTTTTAAATCCCGACAGGGTTTCAATGCCCGATATTGACATTGATTTTGATGAGGACGGACGTGAAAAAGTTCTGCAATATGTGGTAGAGAAGTACGGAGAAAAAAGGGTTGCCCATATCATTACGTTTGGTACAATGGCCCCGAAAATGGCCATTCGGGATGTTGCACGGGTGCAGAAACTCCCTTTACCGGAGGCGGACAGACTGGCCAAGCTTGTTCCTGAAATCCCCGGAATTTCTTTTAAAGAGGCCTATGAAAGATCGCCTGCCCTTTTACAGGAAAGGCGTGGAGAGAATGAATCGATTGCCAGCACGTTAAAATATGCAGAAGTGCTTGAGGGATCCGTGAGGCAGACCGGTGTGCATGCCTGTGGTATCATCATCGGGAAAGACGACCTTGAAGAGCATATTCCAATATGCCGGAATAAGGATGCTGAATTAAATGTTACCCAGTTTGACGGTTCTCATATTGAATCGGTCGGTATGCTCAAAATGGATTTCCTGGGATTAAAAACACTTTCCATCATCAAAGATACCTTGCAGAATATCAAGATTTCAAGGAACATCGCTGTCGATATCGAATCGATTTCCCTGGATGACCCCCTGACCTACGATCTCTACAGCAGGGGTGATACCACAGGTCTTTTTCAGTTTGAATCAGACGGTATGAAGAAATACCTGAAAATACTGAAACCGAACCGTTTTGAGGACCTGATTGCCATGAATGCCCTCTACAGGCCGGGACCTATGGAATATATCCCGAGTTTTGTCAACCGCAAGCACGGCCGTGAAAAAATCGAATACGATATTCCCCTGATGGAGGTCTACCTGAAAGATACATATGGGATTACGGTCTACCAGGAACAGGTAATGCTATTATCCCAGTTGCTGGCAGGATTCTCAAAAGGAATGGCAGACACGCTGCGAAAAGCAATGGGAAAGAAAATCGCTTCCATGATGGATGCCCTTAAAATTAAATTCCAGGAAGGGTGCATTCAAAACGGGCATGATCCAAGAATTGTGGATAAGATATGGAAGGACTGGGAATCCTTTGCGCATTATGCTTTTAATAAATCCCATTCCACCTGCTACGCCTATATTTCCTACCAGACCGCCTACCTCAAAGCCCATTACCCGGCTGAATTTATGGCGGCGGTGTTAAGCCGTAACTTAAATGATATTAAAAAGATAACCTTCTTTATGGATGAATGCAAACGGATGGGCCTTAAGGTGCTTGTCCCGGATATTAATGAAAGTTTCTCCAACTTTACCGTTAATGCCGGCGGACAAATCCGTTTTGGGTTGGCAGCTATTAAAGGGGTTGGAGAATCTGCAGTTGAACATATCCTTGAAGTACGCGGTACTTCAGGATCTTTTAAGGATATATACGATATGGTGGAACGAGTCAACCTTACCATTGTCAACAAACGGTGCATTGAGGCACTTGCGATGGCTGGCGGATTTGACAGTTTCTCAGAGTTCCATCGGCATCAATTCTTTTCTCAGGATGAAAGTGGGATAGGTTTTATTGAACATCTTATCCGGTATGGAAACCGGATGCAGAACCAGGGAAATTCTGCCCGCACGCTTTTTGGCGACATGGCTTCGGCTCAGGTGATTAGACCCAGGCCATTCCCGGGAGAAGAATGGCCTGTATTGACCAAACTTAACAAGGAAAAAGAACTCATAGGCATTTATCTTTCGGCTCATCCGCTTGACAATTATAAAGTCGAATTGAAGCACTTTTGCAATGCCACGCTGGCTGAATTTCGTAATCTGCAATTGCTGCAAGGACATGATCTGACCGTTGCCGGCATTGTCACCGGCACAAAGCATGCCATGACCAAAAATGGCAAGCCATACGGACAGCTGATACTGGAAGACTACTCCGACAGCTATACACTTTCTTTCTTCGCTAAAGATTATGAGAATTTCAGAAAATATATTTATGAAGGATATTCCTTGCTGATTAAAGGATCGGTTCAGGAAAACAACTGGAAGAATGCACCTGACCTGGAATTCAAGGTAAAGAACATCTACCTGTTAAGCAGTGCACGGGATGAGCTCATTAAAAGTATTCAAATCAGGATACCTTTGGACGAGCTTTCGGAAAAGCTGCTTGAAAAAATTAAATTCTTCATTGCCGGAAACAAGGGAAACATTAATCTAAAAGTGCTGCTGGTTGATCCGTCAGAAAATATAAGTGTTGACATGTTCTCCCGTTCCAAGCATATTGCATTATCAGATGATTTTGTCGAGTTTTTGCTGCAAAATCCGGGAATTGAATTCAGGCTGTTTTGAATGATCTTGTTTGTAAAAGATTGATTTTATACCTTTGCGAAGTTTTTTATAATATATGTAACTAATTGAATTATAACTTATAAATTTAACAATGGCACTGGAGATTAACGATGCAAATTTTGAGGAGCTTGTCCTTAAGGCAGATAAACCTGTGATAATTGATTTTTGGGCTGAATGGTGCGGGCCTTGCAGAATAATCGGACCCATTATCAATGAGATAGCGGAAGACTATAAGGACAAAGCTATTGTCGGGAAAGTCGATGTGGATAACAATCCGAATATAGCGGCCCGGTTTGGCATACGCAATATTCCCACGGTTTTATTTTTTAAAAATGGTGTTGTAGCTGACAAACAAGTGGGTGCGGTCCCCAAGGCTAACTTTGTCAATAAACTCGAGAAACTTTTTTAAAGGGTTTTCAATACTATAACCTGCCAGATTCCTGACGGACATGTTAATAAAATACTTCAGCAGCAACAAGGCAGGTTTAGTGATGGTTATTCTTTTCCTGGCCTTGCTCCTCTGGCTGAACAGCTTGCTCAATCCATCTGGCGCAAATGCAGCTGACCTTGATTTAGCCGGACCGTTGGGTCGGCTGGTGGTCAAACCATTGTCTGCATTTCCGGGCATTTCCTCCCTTCTGGCGTTGCTCGCTATTCTTTTGTGCGGCTACCTGCTGGTCCAGCTTAATGCAAAATACGTTTTCCTGAAAACAAGATCACAGTTGCCGCTACTGTTTTACATCGTCATTACAGGGTGCCTGGCAGGTATGCGCTTTCTTTCTCCTGCAATGCTTTCGGTATTTTTTATTATTCTTATGCTTTACCGGTCGTTTGCTTCCTTCAAGAAAGACCGGCTTACCTTTCATTTCCTGGATGCAGGAATAATACTGGGTATTGCGGTGATGATTTCTATCCCAGCGCTGATCTTTTTCCCCTTGCTTTTTATTGTGCTCCTTTTATTCCGAAATAAAGTGTGGCAGGAATGGATTTATCCATGGATTGGTTTTTGCCTGCCCTTTGTGTTTTGGGCTTCCTATCTGTTTTTAACGGATCAACCCATGCAAAATATAGGGGAGGAATTCCGGAGGGCTTTTTCGGCTCCCGGCAGGGCAGAAGCCTACACCCTTGTTCAACTTATTTTTTGCGGATATCTTGTATTCCTGGTCCTGATCGGAAGCCTGCATATGATTCGTACCATTGGCATCAGGAAAATCCAGTCGCGGGTATTTTTTATAGTATTTTTATGGCTATTTATACTGAGTATTCTGATGGTGTGGGTGATCCCGGCCACAGGACCCGGTTTTTTATTTACCGGTGGAATTTCCATTGCTTTTTTGCTCAGCAATTACTTTGCCACCTGCCGCAATACACGTTTCAATAATCTTTTACTGGGTTTGTTGCTGGCAGGGGTTATTCTCGTGATCGCAGAGGATTGGCTTTCGTTTATCCCAGGCCGTTATTCTTTCTGATGGTATAATTCTGCTTTCCGACAAAAAAAACCGGCACCTGAAGGCAGATACCGGTTTACATTATCATCATTTCCTTTTTTTATCACAGCTTTTTTACGTACGACAATACACCGACACCTTCTCCTGCCTTCCCTTCTTTGAAAGAAATAAAAACATGATACACTCCGGTTTTCTGGCATTTAAAATCAAAGAACGGAAACTCCTTTCCGGTTGCAGTAATAAAGGTACTTCCAAGCAGGGTATTCATGTCAAACAACTGCAATACGGCTTCTCCTTCTGAATTCGGTGCCGTACAGATAGAAAGCCGGTATACAACGCTTTTGCTAAGGAGGAGGGCAAATCTTGCCGTAGGAGGCGCTCCCCCGGGTGTTCCTGCATCCAGTTTCACAATAAAATCCTTAAGATACATGACATCTCCGGCATTGGCGGCACATTGAGCCGTCAATTGTGAAATATCCTGTGCCCGTGTGGAAAAGGGGCAGGACAAGGCAAAGAACAATAAAATGACAGCGATATTTTTCATGGTTACAGGCTGATTAACCGGTTACGGACTTCTTCGGTAGTACTTATTATTTTATTTATTTGCTCGGGGCTTATTTCAACCATACTTTTATCGTTCTGAATAATAGTAAGCACCCCGTTTTCTTCAATCATTTCAGGTTCCCCTTTAATGGTTTTGATATTCACGTTCTGGTATTGATCCTTAATCAGCTGCAGATCATCGATCAGTTTGGCGTATTGTTTGTCTTTTTTGTACACTTCAAGAATCAGGATCAATTCATTCAGGGTCAGTTTTTGTTCCCCGATTCTTTCGGACAGCAGATCATTGGATGTTTCTTTGGCAACCTGTGTCCCCAGGTACAATCCTTCAATCCAGACGCCGGTAACAATAAGTGCACTCAGGTTGCTACGGTTGTTGGAGTGCAAATACTTATCCATCTGGTTAAAGCTGTGAACGGAAATATACATGAGTGAATCAAGATTTTGATTGTTGGTGGCCAACCGTTTGAGTGTGGTAAAATCGAAAAACTGTCCGACTTTAATTTCATCTGCAAGGGTTTTGATGGCGGAAATGTAATCAATAACTGCCGATGTCTTATTGTACATATTCAGATAACCCAGATCAGCGCCATAAATCCCGAGGTTCAGGGACTGTTTGAAAGCAGTTGACAGTTCTTCCACCCGGGCAGTCGAAGACAGGTATTTACTGGAGTAAGGAACTCCGAGCTCTTTGATTAAAGCAGCCATCTCAACCGGTGAGGATATATTTTGAACGATGTTTTGCATGGTTTCCTCGGAAATTTCCATGCCCTCACTCAAAATGGAATCCGGTACTTCAAAATCGGTTTGGGTACTGCGATCACCGCCTGATTTGCATGAAGTGATGACCAACGCAGTCAATAAAACATACAATAACTTTTTAATCATAATTCAAATAATTTGATTATACACACAAAGGTAACGATAGGAATAAAAATAAAAAAAATATGCAACTTTTTTACGAACTATTTTTCTTTTTAAACCGTTCTGAGAAGGTTAACAGTTTCTTGAGTCCGTCATAATACAGTAAAACATAAAACAACAGCGTCAGTATCCAGACTACGGTTATGTTGAACCAGTAAGTGTCAAATGTTTTACCAAGAAAAGGTTTAACCGGAGAGTAAAAATGTGTACGTATGCTGATCGGGCTAGCAGGGATCGGATCCTGGTAAATCGGATCATAATGCTGAACCAGCGTGTGCTTAAACTCAAGTATTTTATTTTTTTCATACACTTTCCGCACGATATCCGATACTCCTTCATTATGGTAATTATCGCGAAGCTGTGTATATCCGTCAGGGTTGTTGTCCAGCCAGAAATTGATATAACTTTCCTTTTTGTTGCTGACCAGCTGAAATTTATCCCCATAATATTTATCCAGGGCTTTAAAATATTCCCCGACCTTTTTGGCGGTAGCTTTGTCAAAGTTTTCGGGAGATAATTTGCTAAGTTCCTGAAAAGGAGCAACTTCCTTGTTGATTTTGCCTTCACTTTTTATTTCATTGGCAATGACTTCCAGATCACCGGAGGTAACACTTACCGATTCGATATTATCAAGTTCACGGTTGATACGTTCCAGTCTTTCGTTCAGCTCGGGCAACCAGTAAACTTTCTTATAATCAGCCTGACTTTCGGTTTTTTCAAGATCATACAGCTTTATGCGTGACCTGTCATAGGACATAAATTGATTATCCTTGAACTGATGCACCATAAGGCCTTCATATGTCCATTTGGTAACCATTAATTCCGCGATAACAGGCACTTTGTCAATGCGGCTGACGGAGCGGTTCAGTTTATCAAAACTAAACATGGCGCCGCTCAGAATCATCATAGGGATCATAACCAGCGGAATAAGGATATAAATGGTCACTGCTGAATTGAATGTAGCGGAAATATTGAGCCCGATAATATTGGAACATGCGGCTGTGGAAAACAAAGCCAGCCAATATACAAAATACATTCCCTTAATACCCAGGATCGTGTTGGCAATGAAAATAAAAAGGAAAGCCTGAATGGCACTGATAAGAAACAGGATGGCAATCTTTGAGATCAGGTAACTCGATCGGCTTAAATTGAGAAATCCCTCCCGTTTTAATATTTTCCGGTCCCTGAAAATTTCCTCAGCGCTCACCGTTAATCCAAGAAAAAGGGCTACGATCAGTGCCATAAAGATATAAATCGGGATGTTCTCATTTACCCTGAATATATACAGGTTGGAATTCGGGTCATCGAGGTACCGGATGATATATGCCAGCACGAAACCCAGTATAGGGGCTTCCAGAAGGCTCAGGGCAATGTATTGCCGGTTACTGATTTTGGAAAGGAAATCACGGACAAAATAAATCTTAACCTGGCTTAACCACGAAGGTATACGCAGGTTTTTGGGTGGTGATCCTTCAACGGCTGGAAGCTCTTTGTAATGAATCAGGTGCTGGTAATGTTCATCCCATTGCTGTGGTGTAACCTTTCGTGCATCGGTGTAATTGCCAAATTCATCCACCACTTTGGCTTCTATAATATTGAAAATCAGTTCCGGATTTACATTACCGCAGGTAGGGCATTCACCGACTTCACTGTTGATCTGAGCATCGAGGCGTTTAAAATACATCACTCCTTCCACGGGATTCCCGTAATAAATCAGGAAACCTCCCGTATCGAGAATGATCATTTTGTCAAACATTTTATAGATTTCCGATGAAGGCTGATGGATTACAACGAAGATTAGTTTCCCTTTAAGGGTCAACTCACGCAACAAATCCATTACATTTTCCGAGTCGCGTGAAGACAAACCCGACGTAGGTTCATCGATAAAAAGGATGGAAGGTTCACGGATCAATTCAAGGGCTATGTTTAGCCTTTTTCGCTGTCCTCCGCTGATGGTCTTCTTTAAGGGTGTGCCGACTTTCAGGTGTTTTCTGTCGAACAAGCCCAGGTTTTGAAGGGTTTTATCCACCAGTTCCGTAATCTCCGACTCTGTTTTGTCTTTAAAACACAATTTGGCATTAAAATAGAGATTCTGAAAAACGGTGAGTTCCTCGATCAGCAGATCGTCCTGCGGGACGAGTCCGATCACTCCTTCGAGTTTTTCCTTCTCCTTGTGAAGGTTTATTCCGTTAATGACAACCTCGCCTTTGGAAGGGGCTTCAATACCGCAGAGCACGTTTAACAGTGTGGTTTTTCCGGCACCGCTGGCTCCCATGATCCCGATGAGGCGTCCATGTGATTCCGAAAAGCTGATATCGCGGATACCGATATTCCCGTTCGGGAATTTAAATTCAAGGTCCGTAGCTGTATAGGAAATCTGGCTGGTGACGGTGTCGGCAAGGAAATGAGAGGCTACATCGCTGTAATACACAGGGGCCGCTTTCGGCAATTTAACCGTTCCCCCGTTGGCAAACAGATAAATACGGTCATTTCTGATGGGAAGTCCGTTCAGGAACAGGTCTTCTGACCCGGTATATTTTAAAAAATATAGATCAACACTTTTAATTCGTAAAATAAAAATATTGGAATCCAGCTGCTTGGTATGTATTTTTTTTGCAAATCGGTGTTTGAGGGGTTTGTCATTGATAATAAGAATGTTTATATCATCCAGATCCTCCGGCTCATTTTTTATAACAAAGGTCTCAATACTGGCAAATTCTTCTTTGCTAACCTTGAAAACATCCGCAACGGTATTGACAATCTGCATGCGCTGATCGGTAAATTTGCGATCGGCGTTAATAATCTCAAAAAGGCGGGCAAGGACAACTACCTTTTGCCGCTGGGTAAGCGTCTTGTTGATTTTTTTGCACAACCCGAGAATGCGGACTGAATCCTTAACCGAAGTCAGTTTACGGGTACTTTTGTCCTCTTCGCTATCGGATTCATCGTTGGTTTCACTTAAACCTGCGTATTGCTCAAAAAGGGAGAAATATTCCTTGACTTCTTCATCATTCAGCTGTTGCTGCAGGAAATTCTTTACGTATTCCATCTGTGTCTGTTCGACACCCTCATCCTGCTTCGCAATAATTGCGAATAGCTGCATCAGTGCTCTTAGGACTTCTTCACTCATTCAAGCACAAGTTTTAGGTTATCTGAGGTTGGACAGGTATCTGAAACATTTCATGAATATGCAACCTGTTCAAAAGGTACATCGACGATATCGGCATATTCCTCACCGGCTTCTTCCATGTCTTCATCATCTTCGGGATAATGCCAGCGGATTAGCACGTCATGCCCCTTTTCGTGCATTTCTTCAAGTTTCATCAGGATATCCAGCAAAAGCTTGGATGATGCTGTGTTGAAGTAAGTAAGTTTAAAGTTAAGGATTGTCTTCTTGTTTGGTTTTTCGGCATATTCATTTAACCAGTTAATCACGGGTTCATAAAATGAAGAAACGTCTTCAGGCAATGAACGTCCTGATATCTCCATAACCTCATTTTCTGCATCCAGGATTATTTTTGGAGTATCTTCTGTACCTTGAATTTTAATTGTTTCCATATACTCGTATTTTATAGTTCAGATTCCGATCTAGAAATGGTTGAAGTTAATAAAAAGAAAGAAGTATCATCAGAAATTGGAAGAAAATGGTACTCCAGTTCCTTTCCTGTTTTTCGTTTGATATCGATAAAACCCAAACCGGCTCCGCCTTTTTCAGAGAGCCTTCCTTCCTTCATTTGCTTTTTATACAATTCCTTAAGTTCTTCCTTGTCCATTTTATTTATGCTTTCAAGCAACTCGGTAAGGTATTCAATTTTATCATTTTCGACGGCATTACCGGTCGTAACACTGTATTCATTTTCACCTTTGCTGACGAGGAAGATACCTCTGCCTGAAAACAGGTAATCATTGGAGGTAAAATCATCCGCATGTTTGCTGATATTCTGCAGACATTCAACCATCACGTGAAATACCTTTCGCTGAACGGAGTTCGGTTCATCATCTTTTGACATATTCGATTCCGTCAAAGATGTAAAGGCCTTTGTTATCTGATGTGTTATTTCACCTTCATAAACCAAGGTTATTTCATGTGCCTTCATGGATTTGTAGAACTCATATACAAATTCCAGAAAACCTTTCACATCCTTTTTATTGTTCATGATTTATTAATTATTTAGATTGTTGCATTTTAAAATTCAATTCCGATGAGCAAAACATCGTCAATTTGTTTTCCGTCTCCTTTCCATTTATCGAAATCCGAGGAAAAAAGGTTACTGTATTTTTCAATAGGAAGGTTGTTATTTTCCGAAATCAGTTCCCGGATGCGTTTCGGAGAATATTTTTTGTCTTCAGGACCGCCAAGCTGGTCTGGTAACCCATCGGAAAAGAAAAATATTTTATCCCCCCGTTTATAATTGATCGTGTAATTGGTGAAGTTCTCTTCTTCCTTTTTTCGATGAGGAATACCACCGATGGCTTTCCGGTCGCCTTTATATTCGATGAGTTCGCCTTCACGTAAGAGATACAGGGGCCTGTGGGCTCCGGCAAACTGCACTTCCTTTTCCTTGTAATTGATTTTGCAAAAAGCGATATCCATTCCATCGCGGGCTTCCGCATCCTCCATCTCCTGTTTAAGGGTTTTGCGCACACCAAAATGAAGCCTGTCACAAATCTCGGAGGCGGCTAGTTTGAGATCACGATCCACAATGCTGTTGAGAAGGAAATATCCTACAAATGACAGCAAGGCTCCCGGGACGCCGTGACCCGTGCAATCCACGGCAGCAATAAAGATGTCATCACCTCTCCGGAAGAACCAGGGAAAATCGCCACTGACAACATCCCTGGGTTTATAATATACAAACGATTTGGGCAGGGATTCCCTTACGGTTCTGATATCGGGGAGAATCGAACTTTGAATACGCTGGGCATAATTGATGGAGTCTTCGATCTTCCGGTTCTTGTCCTGGATCTCAAGCTCAATTTGTTTGGCCTCTGTAATATCGTGACCGACAAACAGGATCGTCTCAAGTTCATTTTCGTTGAATTCGGGAATCGCGACAAAACTCATGATACGTTCGCACGAAACGCCATCCATTACAGCCGGAATGGTTAATTCGTTGTTGGTTTTGTTGGGATAGGATTTTATCGTATCGATGGTTTCCCGGAAATAATTGAAAAGGATATCCGATATGGTAATTTCATTGAGTGTTTTATTAATGAGATCTTTGGGTTCAATTCCCATAAAACTCTTCACGGTGGGATTTGCGTAAAAGAACTGTCCGACGGTGCTTAAACGGATGATCATGTCCAAGGAATTTTCAGACAATGACTGCATCTTGCTTTTCAGGCGTTCCTCCCTTTCGGCTCGCTTACGTTCGGTTATATCCGTGGAATTCAGAATAATTCCCCTTATAGCTGGGTCGTCCAGGAGATTGCGGCCGGTGGTCTCGAGGAATATTTTCTGCCCGTTCTTTTTCATGTAGGTATACTGAATGGTAACGGGTTCGGCCGGTGAATCAAGCAATTGCTTGAACATATTGCGCATGGAGCTTTCTCCTTTCCGGGTTAACCGGTCCATATCCTTACCCCCCATCATTTCCTCAGGCGTAAAACCCAGGATTTTATTAACAGAAGGACTTTCGTATTTCATCACCATATTTTCCTCGTAGATCGAAATGATCTCGGAAGCGTTTTCAAGCAAAGAATACAATCGTTTCTGGGCATTTTCCACTTCCAGGATCTTTGATTCGAGCTGTTCGTTCGATTTTTGCAGCTCTTCCTGGGTAGCGCGCATTTCCTCTGCATTTTGACGAAGCTGTTCTTCATTTTCGCGGAGCTCGATTGTCATCTGTTGGGATTCCTTCAGCAGCAGCTCGGTACGCTGTGTAACCTTCAGATTAAAAACAGTCCTGGCAATGATTTCTCCCAGCTCCTTCAGGAAGCGAATCGTCAATTCGGGTATACGGTCATGGATGGATGCAAATTCCATTACACCCTGGAGCTTTTCATCGGTTATAAGCGGAATCAACAGAATGCTCTGCGGTTTCTGGTCTCCCAATATGCCGGAAGTAATGGTGACATAATCGTCGGGGATCTCGGTACGGTAGATACAGTCCATTTCAAATGCACATTGCCCTATTAATCCATGTCCCAGCTTAAATTCCTGGTTGAGGAATTTCTTCCGGTTGTAAGCATATATGGCAACACTGGTAAGGACTTTTTTTTCATCATCAAAAATATACAGGGCGCCCTGCACCACATCAATATAGTTGACGAGCTGGGCAATTACCTTATCCGCCAGTTCGTCGATTTTATTGTGCAAACGAAGGATATTGGAAATATTTTCCTTTCCGGCAGCGATCCAGTTTTCCTCGGATTCCTTTTCATGGTTGGCGAGCAGGTTATCGCGCATGATCAGCAGCGAATGGCCAAGAATGTCCTTTTCGCTGGTAGGTTCAAGTTTTGCGTTGTAATTGCCTTCGCCTATTTGTGTTGAAAACTCGGCCATTGCATTAAGCCTGGCATCGCGTTCATTGATTTGTGCATCAAACCGCTGTTTTTCGATATTTCGTTTCTTTTCGATGAAATAAGCCAAAACCACAATCAAAACAGGGATCAGATCCAGGATCCATAAAACAGGACAGGCTTTATGAACCTGGTAAATGCCTGTTAATGAAAAGGGCATTCTTAAACGGCTTATTTCCACCACCCAGGAAACAAAAGGGAACAGAAGCCCGGAAATCAATGCCCACCGGATCGCCTGTGATGATAATGCCTGACCTAAAAGGGTTTTATTATTATCCTGCACAATCATAGTTTTGCGGAAACAAATTTATTCAATCTTTCTCCCAAATCGGAAATTAACGTATTTAAAATTTTTGCCTGAGCGGCATCGATCTTCCTGAAAGTTGCCAGTTCTATCACAGCTACTGTTTCATTATTGCAGACCAGTGGAAAGATGATCAAATGCCTGGGTAACGCGCTTCCCAGTCCGGATTCAATCCGGAAATAATCTTCAGGGATTTCATGGATCGTGGTCAGTGTTTTATTTTTCGCTACCTGTCCGTCCAGATTTTCACCCAGTTTAAAGGGAGCCGGTTTATTTCCAGCCAGGGCATATTCCCCTTTGCAGGTAAAAAGTTCTTCTTTATTTGCACGGAAAAAGAAAATTCCCCTGACGATCTCCACCTGTTTTGAAATATTCATCAACACCTTGTTGGCAAATGAATCTATGGATTTAACCGACTGCAGACCCGCGGCGATCTGGTCGATTTTTTCCTTAAGATTTATTTCCTCTGTCCGTGTTTCTTTTTCCTGCGATTTCTTTTCCTCGAGTTTCTTTTTCAGCTTTTCTTTTTCAGTGGCAACAATGGCATCTATATTTTCCTTATGCGCAACCGGATCGGATAATCTGAAAGAAAAGTAAAACAAAGCAATGCATGCGGCGATCAGAATAAACAGAAACACAATTATCCAGCCTTCATTCCGTACATCGCTGGCAGTAATCAAGGAATTCCAGATTGCGGCAAGCGTTAAGCATGCCGCGATTATGATAACCATAAAGATTACCAAAATAAATCGTCTGTATTTCGGAAGGTTTATCATGCGGTCATCAGATTTTTTGCAGAAACCTTATAATTTGATCTGTCGAATATACGAAATCTGCTTTCGTAAGTTGCAGGGCTGACGTTGTCATCGTTTTAACTTCGCATTCATTTGGATCCTGAACAATGGCAATACCTCCGCAGTCATGGACCTTCTTTAATCCAAATGCTCCGTCTTTATTGGCCCCTGATAGTATAATTCCGATCAGTTTTTCACGGTAAGCATTTGCTGCGGTGATGAAAGAGAGATCGATGGATGGCCTGGAATGATTGACGACATCTTCGGTGGACAGGGCAATCCGGTTAGCCAGCTCAATGTACATATGATAATTGGCCGGAGCCAGGTAAGCCTTTCCCGGTTTTAGCTGGTCTTTGTCATTGGGCTCTTCAATGGGTATATTTGATTTCAGCGATAGCGCTTCCACAAATCCTGACCGGACATGCTTCAACCTGTGAAGACAAAGCAAGACAGGAATGGGAAAAGTCTTCGGAAGGGAACTCAGTATTTTCGTCACCACCTGAAAACTTCCTGCAGAACCGCCGATAATAACTGCTTTATAATTCATTTTAATCAGCCAATAATCCGTTTTTTGTATACACTTTCTGCTTCGTTCACTATGTCAAAGTCTTTGCCTGAGGCAAAACCCGATATTTTTTCCTTGATACCTATAATCAGAATGCCGGATGCGGATAGGCTGTTATTCAATACAGTCAAAATCCGGTCCTGCAAGGTTGGATTAAAATAAATGAGATTATTACGGAACAAAATAAGCTTAATGTTCGCCGGCGCATTATCCAAATGAATATTCAGTTTATTAAATTCAATATTGCGGATCAGCGATGTATCGCGGAAGGCATAATACCGGTCGAGTTTATAATAGTCGGTGAAGGCAGCTGAGCCATTGGCACGGATATAATTTTCCGTCGATACTTCAATCTTTTTCAGATCATAATGGCCTTCCCGGATAATCTCAATGCTTCTATTGCTGAATGCAGATGCGGCCACACTAACTTTATCCGTTAATCCAAGCTCTGAAAGCAATATCATCAGGGAAAAGAGCTCTCCCCCCGATACACAGTTCGGAAGCCATATTTTATATTTCCCAATGCTCTTTTCAATGGAGGAGGGCAGCAAATCTTCACGTAACCAGCGCCAAAGAGAGGGATCCCGAAACATTTCTGTGGAGGGTACGGAAATTTCATAGAGGAAGATATCAAAGAAATCCGGTTCATCCCTGAGTTTTTTAATCAAGCTATCCGCATTGCTTAAATTGTTCCGGATCATCAGCCTTTCCAGACGCTGTTTGAAGGAAGTCAGTGCAAAATTGCCAAAATCATAATCATAAAAACTTTTTATAGCCCTTATTATCTCTCTGATATCAACAATTCCAAGTTCAGTCATGCGTATTTGCAGGTATTTTTATACTATTTATAAGCAGCCGGTTTTTCTGGGATTTCGGTAATCATATTCAAAATCTTAACCGGAAGCTCGTCTTTGTTGGTTACCACAGCCATATGCTCCTTCAGCAGGTACGATTTTTTCCCAATCGTCAGTTTTTCATACAGGACGGTATTGGTAAGATTGCTCATCTGGCTCCAGAATTTGGAATCCACGATGGATTTGACACCAAAGATGTGTGCGTGTGATTTGCCGATTACCTCCTCGCTCTTTTTATTGAGGAAAAACAGAAACTTTTCATTGATGAAAATAATCGTACCCTCAAGATCGTATTCCAGTAAAAAGAGAGAGGAATTCAGGGAATTAAAAATTCCCCGGAATTCTTCTTCCCGGCGGGATGATTCTTCCTGAGTAGCTTTGAGTTCTTCCATATTCTGCCGCATTTCTTCTTCCTGTTCGGCCATATTAGCAGCCTGTTGCTGTGATTTGTCGAGCAATTCGGAGGTTCTCTGGTTAATTCGGGTGGTTACGATGGTTGATCCAAGGTTACCTGCCACTTCCTCGGTAAAAGTGATTTCAAAGTCGCTGAATTTGTTTAATGAGGCTATTTCCAACACACCAATCAACTCTCCTTCATGAAGAACCGGCACCAGCAAAAGATTATCCGGGGGCGCATCACCGAGTCCTGAAGTAATTGAAATATATCCTTCAGGCATTTCGGTCAGATGAATGGTCTTCTTTTCAACGGCACAGGTACCGACAAGTCCTTCTCCCATCCATATAGTCTTTTCCAGGTATTTCTTCCGGTTATAGGCAAATGAAGCCAAAAGTCTTAACACGGGCTTTTCTTTATCCGACTCGTCCAGAATAAAAAAACCACCTTGTATGGCGTCGAGGTATTTTATCAGTTCCCTGATGAAGGAATCTCCCAGGCTGGTCAGGTTGTTGCTGTTCAGTCGCAAAAGATTTCCGAATTTTGCCAGGCCTTCGTTGATGTACCTTCGCCGGGCATTATCCTCATTATACCGCGATTGCTCTTCGGCAGACGAAACCATACGGTCCTTAAGTTTCTTCATTTCAACACCCAGTTCATCCCCCTCACCTAGCAGGGTAATGTCAGCATCCAGACGACCCTGATTAAGATCCCTGGCAAAAATGGTTTTTGCCCTGAGCCCGTTCGCCAGTTTATTCATTTCCCCGGATATGTTTCCGGGATCATCGGATGGATCGATCATCATCGGTTTCTCCGGCAGAGTTCCGCGGGCCAGCGCAACCGTATAATCAAGGATGGTGCGGATAGGGCGCAATGTGCTGCGGTTAATGGTAAAGTATCCAAGAAACATGAAAACAGTAAAAACAAAAAGGATGATTCCGATATAGACGACGTAAACAGTAACGATATTTTTATGAGTATTCTTGCGCACAACCGATGAGAGATTTTTAAAAGTATCATTCACATTATCATAAGCCTTTTCATAAGCAGGCAGCTCTCCCTGCAGCGTAAAAAAACCCAGGCGATTGTCAAGCGCACTGATTGCAGCCGTTAACTGCAAAAAAGCATCAAATTTGCCTGGAAGGACCATGTCTTCCATCGGAAGCTGACTTTGCATGGAGATCACATGAGAATTCAGGGTCTCAAAAAGACTGCTGTTCATGGTCATAAGGTATTCGGCCTGCAGGGCTTTCATTTTCCCCAGTCCGATTAAAAGATCCGGGTTATTCGTTCCCACAGTTGCTTCAATGTCTGCAGTTTGCTTGAGCCAGGCTGAAATCATGCCTTCATAGACGTTGCCTCTTTCTTTCAACGTTGTCAATAAACTGGAATTTGCCAATGAGAAATCCGCAATAGCCTCGGTAAAAGTTTCAATGGAACGAAAAGAATCTTCATTTCTTTTGAAAATCCTGTTGCCTGAAAGGAGGGAAATGGATTCAGACAGGCTTGCCAGATCCAAACTCATTTGCTTGTCCGATTTATCAAGAACGGCAGGATTATCGCTTTTTCCGTATACTATGGAAGAAAGTAATTCATGATGCAAGGCGTTAATCGTTTCTATATTCGCCTTGATGAAACCAATTTGTTGTTCAGCCGAACGGATGTTTGCCAGGTAACGATTTGCAGCAATCTGGATTAAAAGGACTGTGGCTATAAACAAAATCAAAGACAGGGCAAAGTATTGCAGTTTCTTGGGTATGGACAATAATTTCTTCATGGGTTTTACAATTTGTTACAGTCCATAATCTGTTTGAAAGGGTATTTCATACAAGCATTCAGTCTGGTTAATAGCACAATAAATTTAGAGTAAAAAAACACAACTACACCCTTTAAATTTTAAATTTAACCAACAGCATTAATTTTTATAATAGGCATGTCCCTTTTTTAAGAATTTTGCTGCATGCATCCCGAGAATGGTTTCGTGCAAACCCAACACCATACATCCATTATCATAGAGATTCTGATGATACAATTCAAAAACCCTGTTTTGCAGGTTATAATTGAAATAGATGATCACGTTCCGGCATAAAATAAGGTCAAATTTCACATACAGCGTATTGTTCTCCAGCACCAGATCATGCTTTTTAAAAACGGGTTTTTCCCGCAGGAAATTTTTCATTTTAATCACATCGTTGGTTTTATCGATGTCAAAATACTTGCTATAGGGAACATCATTGTATTCTTCGTAATTATAAGGATTTTCTTTTATTACCTTATCAAAATTGTCAAGGTAAGCGATATTGAACCGGTATTTATATTCTCCTGATTTTGCCGTCTCAATCACATCGGTGTTGATATCCGTTGCATATACCTTTGCCCTGTCGAACAGGTCAAGCTCATGAAGCAGGATCAGCATGGAATACACTTCCTGTCCGGTGGAGCATCCCGAATGCCAGATGTTAATAATGGAATTGTTCTTAAAATGGGGCAGGATCGAAAAGCGCAATGCCTGCCATACCTGGGGATCCCTGAACAACTCCGTGGTGTTCACCGTAATTTCCTTAACCACCTCTTCAACGAATGCACTTTCGGATTTAATGCGGGAAATCAATGTACTCATATTGATTTTGTTGTCCGTAAGGACCTTGAAGAGCCTGCGTTTCAACGATTTTTCCGAATATTGACTGAAATCATACTTGGAGGTTCCTTTCAAAGCAAAAACAAAAAGCTGAAAATCCTGATCTGTTACCGTCATACCACTTATCTTTGGCGCAACCCTTTTCAGGGTATCATAAACATTTTCATCTTAAATCTATTAAAAGTTCATGAATAATTAAAACAATTCGGGATTATTTTAATCCTTCTGTATTCAACGATTTTTTATTACTTTAGGAAAAAATTTATCATGGAACTTAAAACTGCCATACAGCAAAGAACCAGTGTCAGAATATTCAGCAATGAAAAAGTTCCAGTTCCCGACCTGAAAGAAATGGTGAGGCTGGCCGGACTAGCTCCCAGTGTGAACAATTACCAGCCCTGGAAATACATTGCCATAACCAATAAAGAGGTCCTGAATCAGATGGCTGAATTGGTGGCCAAAAAGATAAGCGAACTGCCCCTGAAAAAAACAGTGGCTTCAAAGAACATAATAACGCAGGTAACCTGGTTTTCCACTTTTTTTAAAGATGCACCGGCTGTGCTTGCATTAATCGTTGAGCCCTATGAGACGGTTCTGGAAAGCGGAGTCGAACTTACGCATGAAGAGATAAACAAGATCCGCAATTATCCGGATATATAAAGCGCCGGAGCCAGTATTCAGAATCTCTTATTATCCGCTGTGGATATGGGTTACGCGGCTTGCTGGC
>JAGDMB010000421.1 GCA_017860375.1 Bacteroidota bacterium
GAGGTGCATTGGAAGGTTCCACAGCAAGTTGTTTAACCATAAACAGCAACAATGTATTTATAGACCACACCTGGCTTTGGAGGGCCGATCATGGAAATGGTGTGGGCTGGGATAAAAACAGGTGTGCAACCGGTTTGATTGTTAACGGAGATCATGTTACAATATACGGCCTTTTCAATGAACATTTTCAGGAGTATCAGACGGTATGGAATGGTGACCACGGAAGGGTGTATTTTTATCAAAGTGAGTTACCGTATGATCCGCCTTCCGTTGAATCGTGGAAACATGACAGCACCAAAGGCTTTGCATCATACAAAGTCGCTGATAGCGTTAAAACACATGAGGCATGGGGTTTAGGTATATACAGTTTTTTCAGATCCACACCGGTTATTGAAGATAATGCGATTGAGGTACCTCAATATCTGGAAAAAGACATCCACCATAAATTCACTTTCTGGCTTGGCGGGAATAAGGAAAGCAAAATCGTAAGTGTAATAAATGGCAAGGGCGAAAGTGTTCACGAATCAAATCGAAAATCGGTTATGGATTAATGGATTGATAAAGATTAACGATTTTATGATCCTATAGTGTGTCTTTCACCGTATTAAAACTGCAATCATGAAAGGTAACGTCAGAATTTTACGCATTTATTTACCCTGTGTTGTCCTCTGGTTATTTTCAATGGTAAAAACTGAGGCTCAACCTGCCGGCGATGTACCCATACGACTTGCTGTAGCAGGGGTAACGCATGGTCATGTGTCATGGATTTTAGACAGAGAAAATAAAGGTAAAACAGATATCGTATTGGTCGCGATTTATGAACCTGACCGTGATTTAGCCTCGCGTCTTGCCCGGCAGTATCACATCAGCGAAGACCTTTTGTATACTGACCTGGATAAAATGCTGGATGCAGTAAAACCCGAGGCCCTGGTAGCCTTTGGCTCGATATATGAACATATGAAGGCAGTTGAGGCATGCGCCCCGCGGGGTATTCATGTAATGGTAGAAAAGCCGCTGGCTACTAATCTGGCTCATGCTATGAAGATGGAGGAATTGGCCCGAAAACATCACATTTATATTCTTACGAATTATGAAACATCGTGGTACCCAACCACAGAAAAAACATACCAGCTGGTGAATGACAGCAATTATATTGGTAAAGTCAGAAAAGTGATCTTTCATGATGGACATGAAGGTCCGAAGGAAATAGGGGTCAGCAAGGAATTTTTACATTGGCTGACGGATCCTGTCCAGAACGGAGGAGGCGCATTAATTGATTTTGGTTGCTATGGCGCCAATCTGATGACGTATTTAATGCAGGATGAAGAACCTGTAAGCGTAACTGCAGTCACCCGCCAGTTTAAGCCTGCTGTTTACCCTGAGGTAGATGATGATGCAACCATTGTTGTGGACTATCCTTCGGCACAATGTATTATACAGGCTTCATGGAATTGGCCCTTTGGCAGAAAAGACATGGAGGTATACGGTGAATCAGGCTACGTAATCTCGGCTAACAATACCCTTATGCGTGTAAGGAACATCCAATCAAAAGGTGAACATACAATGCAGATTACCTCCCGTGACGTTCAGGTTTATGAGGATCCGTTTTCTTACTTTGCTGATGTTATCAAAGGGTTAATTCAAATTCCCAAAATGGGACTTTATTCACTCGAAAACAATGTAAGGGTTGTGCGGATACTTGATGCCGCAAGAGAATCGGCGCAATCAGGTAAAACCATACATTTCATGAAATGAACCAGATGCAGGTAATGATCCGGCATGAAAGTTTTGTTGAGGCAAGAGAGCAGTGAATGACCATTGGAGTCTTTATCTACAATTAGTGGGAAGGTATCCAATATCCCGAAACTATTTCTAACTTTAGGTTCCGCTATACAGGAAAATTTTTATCATTATGGCCGACAGAAAGCCTGTCATTACAGTAGTTGGAAGCAGCAATACCGATATGGTGGTGATAACCTCTGCACTTCCCCGGCCGGGTGAAACGCTGCTGGGCGGGAGGTTCTTAATGAGTGCCGGGGGCAAGGGAGCAAACCAGGCGGTGGCTGCCGCGCGGCTTGGCGGGAATGTATGGTTTATTGCCAAAACCGGGGATGATATATTCGGGAGCCAGGCCAGGGAGCTGTTCAGGCAGGAAGGTATCCACACGGAATGGATCTTCACCGATACTGAAAATCCTTCGGGGGTTGCCATCATCAACGTGGATGGGAATGGCGAGAACTGCATTGCCGTTGCGCCGGGCGCCAATGAAAACCTGACAGCGGAAGATATCGGCAGGGCCGGTGATGCTATTCTGAATGCCGACCTTGTTCTGGTGCAACTGGAAATACCGATGGAGACTATTATGAAAGTAGCAGAACTGGCAGGGAGATCACAAGGGAAATTGGTGCTGAACCCTGCCCCGGCGCATAGCCTGCCGGAGGATTTATACCGCAGGATATATGCCATTACCCCGAATGAAACCGAAGCGGAAAAACTTACGGGTGTCCTTGTTTCCGATGAGGCTTCGGCCGGGAAAGCCGCTCAATACCTGGTGGACCGTGGTGTAAAACTAGTGATCATAACCATGGGAAGCAAAGGGGCATATATCTATGAAGGCGAAACCGGAAAAGGAAGGATTGTGCCGGCACCAAAGGTCAGGGCCGTGGATACTACGGCAGCCGGTGACGTATTCAACGGGGCTCTATGCGTAGGGCTATCGGAGGGCATGAAGCTGGATGATGCAGTGACCTTCG
>JAGDMB010000422.1 GCA_017860375.1 Bacteroidota bacterium
CTTGCGTCAAGGTTGAAATTGCCGGGAGCGGTTCCCTCAAGGTAATAATTCCCTTCGAATTCTTTCAAAACCTGACTTTCAGTTTGAATATAGAAGAGCTTATCGTCGCTGAGGGCCCATATCGCCTCGTTTTCATAAAGCATGCTCTTCAGGTGGCCGGCTTCAAGGGCAGGGTGAAAGAAGTACTCCTGGCTGTTCAGCCGGGGATTGAATTTAATCAGTCCCTTGTTGGTAAGGAACCACAGGTTTTTATTGAACTCAAAGGCTTCCGAAATTACGGTCCCCTGATCAGCAGGCAGGGTAAAATGCCTCCATTTTTCGAATTGCGGATCGTATTCCGAAAAGCCTTTTTCGGTTATAAACCATACATAGGTATCAACCATCAGTATTTTCACCAGATTGGAATCGGGGATTCCCTTGTCGGTTCCGTACCATTCCCATTCTTCGATAAGCCGGTCGAACCGTGCTGCTCCGTTGTCCGTGGAGGCCCACACGTAATCGCCGTCAAAGGCCAGGCTGCTGACTTTGCCGGAAGGTAGGCCTGATGTTTTATCAAATACCATCCACTGGTTCAGGCGGGTTTGAAGAACAGCGAGCCCGGTATCCAGGATACACCAGAGCCATTCGCTGTCATAATAAAGATAGCGGATGGCCATTCCCTCTTTTCCTGGGATGGAATATAGTTTGTAGGAATCATCCGCGCCTTTATACTGATAAAGGCCTCCGGGGGTTCCAATCCAGATTTCACTGCCGGTTTGCAGGACAGGAAATTCTTTTTTCAGGTTGAGCTGGATGGCTTGTGGAAACAGTCGAAATTCCTGTAGCACGAACAGGGACGCCAGCGAAAATAAGACTCTCAGGGTGAGATTCTTTGTCATACCGTCCTTTTGACCACTTCGATCGTATCGAGGTCAATTTCTCCTACTCCGTTCTTAAAAGACGCCCACAAATGAGCCACTTCCTTTGCTGATAAGGATTTTCCACCGAAATTATAGCATGAGGTGACCACCGCATCCACTGCCAGAATATCGGTACCGGCGTATATTTTACCGGGCTTTTCAATAGGACCGGGACCGACAGGACCCCGGTTAAGCAGTACACGGCTGGCATCCACAATGTTCAGGTGGGGACGGACTGCAATGGCAAGGTCGGCGATGGCCTGGTCGAGATCAATATCGGTGTGAAAGACTTTCCGGTCCCAGATGATACCCATGAGGTTCTTTATACACAGGCTGACATGGGTTGCGCTGTGATGCTTGGCCGTGGCCAGGTTAATGAAATAATTCACTTTGTCCAGTATTTTCAAGGTTTCGGCAGTTTTCAGCACCTTCCCTTCTACCTGCCGCGGCGCATAATAGCGTTGTTCGTCAGCAAGCATCAGGCTGATCTTCGGATTTCCGCGGGCGTAAGTGACAATCTCGTTCGTCTCAAATTTATCGGTGGTTTGCAGGGTATGATCTGCAATGATAATACGGCCGACCCCTTCGTTGATCAGGTATTCGCACAGGGCCCTGAGCACAGCGATTGAGGTAATGGTGCCGTTTGAATCCTTATGGGGCAGGCAAAGATTTGGTTTGACCAGCACGGAAGCTTTTGACAAATCATTGCCAATCAGGGATTCGATCCCTCCCATGGCGGAGAACAGTTCGCTGACGGCCAGGGTGGGATCGCCTGTAATTTCGTACACTGTCGTGGCATTTTGGGATGCCGCGGGAAGACGAAACGGAAAGAAAGAAGCAAGCAAAGCTCCGAATCCTGATTTTATAAAATGCCTTCTTTTCATGATCATCCCGCTGCAAAAAACCGTCAGTCTACAATTTGTTTTATTTTTTCATCCACGTTAAAGGCAAACTGTTTGAGTATGCTCAGGCTTTCCTCGGTATCGTAATCCATGGTGAGATAGACCAGGTAATTGCCCCGGTAGTAGCACAATACCTGAGAAACGCCACTGTACCGGATGTATTTGGCAACCGTTCCGGCCGGATTATCGGACCATGTCAGTGCGCTTGTCAGACCCAGGTCAGGATCCTCGAAAAGCGCCACTGCATTTTCTGTCGTACCCAGGTTATATACGGTAAGTCCGATTTCACAGCTAATCTCATTGATCGTCCCGTGGTAAAGCTGGGAGGCGGCTTCCGTGAATCCGTATTTAATATACAATTCGGCGCCTCCGTCGATCTGCTGTGTCAGTTCAGATCCGTTGTTTGCGATCCAGCCCGAGCCGGAATATACCCAGCCGGTAATTTCGTTATTTTTCACCAGCATATCTTCAATCGTAAGCGTCGTATTGTTGCCGGGGTCCTTGGTACAACCCGCAGAAACGATAAGCATAATGGCCAGTGCCGGTAGGTACATGATCTTGTGCATAATGGGTGGTCTTTTTATGGTTTGAATTTCTGCATAATTAGGGAACGGGTATCGTTTCCGGTCTTCAGCTCACACAGGTATACGCCGTCGGGCATGTCATTCCCGGATGCATCGAGGCCGTTCCAGCGGATGGTATGCGATCCTTCTTCGAGATGCCTGCTGATCAGATGGGCCAACCGGGTTCCGTTGTATGCATAAATACTCAGATCTACATGGGCGGCCGATTTCAGGAAGAAGCGTATTTCCGTACCGGCACCAAAAGGATTGGGGGCATTCCGGAACGTTTCACGGTTATCTTCATCACCGGCCTTATCCTGAATCGCCAAAGCTGTGGTATTGATATCCACCACATTTATGTTTGCAGGCTCATTGGTACCAAGTGCGTA
>JAGDMB010000423.1 GCA_017860375.1 Bacteroidota bacterium
CGGGTATTTCCATGACGATCCGTATTCTCTTTCCCTTTCTTACTATTCCATATCGCAGGGAAGTTATTTCACAGGCGGGGCAAGTTTTATCAAAGGGGGGTCGCAGGAATTATCAAATCACCTGGCCGGTTTTATCAGGGATCACGGTGGCGAGGTTCTTTTAAATCAAAAGGTTACCGCTATAAAAACCAACAAACAAAAAGTATCGGGTGTCCTTTATGCCGGAAAAAATGCTCACGGATCGTTCATTACAGAGGCTTTTGCCGATGAGATCATTGCAAATAATTCGATGCCGGGTGTGGCTGATATTTTGCCGGAAGAATACGGTGACAAGCTTAAAAACGCCATAAAGGATCAGGAGCTTGGAGCCTCGCTGCTAACCCTGTATCTGGGATTTAAAAAGCCTGTTAAGGAACTGGGATACAAGTATTATTCAACATTTGTATATGACGATGCCTTGAAATCGCCAAAGGATATCCTGAAAAACAACAGGGATGATTTCACGGAGCGGAACTTCACCTTCATCGATTATGGTCAGGTGGATTCAGGATTGGCCCCGGCCGGCAAAAGTGTCGGTACCCTATGCTGTATCGATTACCTGAAAGATTGGGAAGGCCTTGAAAGGAAAGCCTATCTTGCAAAAAAGGAGAGGGTGGCTACCGTCCTGATCGCAAGGCTGGAAAAGCTTATCCCGGGTGCCGGGAATAATATTGAATATTATGAGGTTGGCACACCATACACGTGTCAGCGCTATACGCTGAATCCCGGCGGAGCGGTATATGGTTTTGCGCAGACCCCGTCCAGAAAAGTCATTGACATTTCACAACTTCCCGATAACCTTCATTTTGCCTCTGCCTGGGGAAAAACCGGAGGCGGCTTCTCAGGCGCTATTTATGGAGGTTATTTATGTGCCATGGGGATTTTGCGAAAGAGACCAGAGAATAAATAATGAGTTGTTACATTACCTGTAAAGCAGAACCCTTAGCATTTGCTTTATCCATGTTATTTTACTTGTTTTCTTCGTGCAATTTCCTTTCTTTCTCCTTAGTATCCATTTCATCCGCTGCTTTCAGCAGTTTTCGGGTATCGGTAATATCGGAAACAAGCAGGATAATGCATATCAGGGCTACAGAATATACAAAGGAATCAGGTCTAAGCACTTCCGCCACCAGGATGGCAGAGATGATGATCCGCACTTCGGTGGGTCCGAATATACCCGAATCAATGGAATAATTACCGGTGATCTTATACCGCATCAGGGCGATGATGATTTCCCAGCCGTACATTACAATGAAACCGTATCCCAACAATTCCCAGGGGCCTTCGACATATACGATAGTTCCGCATCCGATGAGGACGATGCCGATCCAGTCGAACGATATATCCAGAATAAATCCGTACCATTTCCGAGATTTTTTCCGGAAGTAGGCTATTCTTCCGTCGAGGGAGTCGCCGAACCAGCTTATCGCAAATCCAAGAATACCCAGCAAAAGATAGTTTCTGCCAAAAAAGGAGGCCAGGATGAAACCCAGGAAGACGATCACGTTGCCGGAAAAGCCAATGGCAGTGAGCATATTGGAACTGATCCAGGCGGGAATACGCTGAACAAGAAAGGCAATCGCTTTTTGTTCGGGTTTCCTGAGCAGGTTAGTCCTTATCCTGTCCCTGGATATAGCGTTCAGAACTTCACTGTCTTTTTCCGGCTCATTTGAATTCTTAAGGTTGTGGTTCATAGGCCTCTTCTTTTATTCTCACGGTTCAAAATCTGTATTCAGGGCAATCATAGTCAGAGCTTTCCCCTTCGCTTTCAGGCCAATTTTTTTTCCGGGAACTTCATCATGGTCCGCGGAATGAATGAGGATGGCTCCGGCATTTCATAGACGGCTTTACGTAAGAATCGGCCCAGAGATTCGGTGTCGGCATATTGTTCCTGCTCTTTTACGGATATAATATTACCCACTCCGATGCGGATTTTCTGTTCACTTTTATTGAAAACCTCGTGAGGCAGCCGTAACGAACGGACCCTCCAGTTGATCAGCCCGAGAAAATAGAAAAACGCTGAATTCCTGCCAAAAAAACGGATGGGAACGACCGGGACTTTCACTGCACGGATCAGATGGAGAATGCTTTTCTGCCAGCCGCGGTCTCTCACGCGCATTTCTTTCAGGCTGAAATCCGAAACGGCTCCGGATGGGAAAAAACCGACAGGATGGCCATTATGCAAATGGGCCAATGTTTCACGCATACCCTGTATACTGGCCGTGGTGATGTTGTTCTTTTTGTTTCCCACGGGGGTGACGGAGATAAAGTTATCCTTCATGGTTTTCACGAGAGAGAGGATACGGTTCACCATTAACCTGAAATCCGGCCGGATCCGGGCCAGCAGGTCAATCAATATAATACCGTCCAGTCCGCCGTAAGGGTGATTGGAGATTGTGATAAAGGCCCCTTCGGGCAATTGGCTCAGGTTTTCGGCATTGCCGATGGTATAATTGACGCCAAAATCGTTCAGCAATCCTTCCGTAAAGCGGGCTCCGGTGTAGTCGATGGAATGGTTATACACATAGTTTACTTTATCCAGTGAGGCTATCTTCATGATAAACTCAGCAAGCCATTGTCCCGTTTTTCCCCTGAAAACAGGGGACAAGGCCTCGAAGTCCTTTGGATCAATTGCATTCATTGTATGATCAAATTTAGCAAAAATTTTTTGGCTTTCATACCTTTTTTGCCCTGCAACTTTATCA
>JAGDMB010000424.1 GCA_017860375.1 Bacteroidota bacterium
TGAAAAGTATATAGAAACTCCCTAATAGTCTAACAGCCTGTAGTCTAATAGCCTGAAGTCTAACAGACTGTAGCCTAATAGTCTTACAAATGACTGCATGACTTCAAGACTGCATGACCTGCCTGCCTGCCGGCAGGCTGCATGACTTCTGATAACCTATTTGCCCGCGTAGTCTTCCCGCAGCACCTTGAATTCCGTGCGCCGGTTCAGGAAATTTGCCATTTCCTGCTGGTCCTCGTCAGCCAGGCTGGTGATATACTGTTCCGTAAGTTTTGTTCCTACCGGTAGGAAAGGATAAGCTTCATTGTCTTTTTTATCCACCACCTTGGGGGTAGTTTCACCGTAACCTTTTGCCACCAACCGGTCACGTACGATACCTTTTTCGATAAGGTAGTTCACCACCGACTGGGCCCTTCTTCTTGAAAGGTCGTTGTTGTATTCATCTGTGGCGCGAAAGTCAGTATGGGAGCCAAGTTCAATGACGATGGTGGGATTATCATTGAGGGTTTCCACCAGCCTGTCGAGTGATACCATTGACTCGGGCCGCAGGTCAGCTTTGTCAAGGTCGAAAAATATATTTTCAAGTTCGATGGGGACTTCAACCGAGGCAAGGTAGATCTGGGTCCTGAATTCCGTGCTTTGCGAAATGCCTTTGGTGGATTCCCGTTCCTTGCCTTTCAGAAAACCTTTCTTTTCAGCGATGAAAACATAGTCGGTCCCGGGTTTCAGGTTAAACCGGAAACTTCCGTCACTGGATGTATTGGCTTCCAGCGTAATACCATCGCTTCCGATTGATTTTACGAGGGCTTCCGGGATCACTTCATCGGTTTTTTCATTTTTAACGGTTCCGATGATGCTGAATTTCAGAGGCGGCAACAGGAATGAGTATATATCAACATTTTCTTTCCCCTTGCGGCTGGAGCTGAAATATCCGCTTTCCCGGTCATTTTCAAACAGGATTCCGAAATCGTCCGAAGAAGAATTGATGGGATATTTCATATTTTCGATTTCCCATTGCCCGCTTTCCGTCTTTTTAGCCTTGTAAATATCGAGCCCACCCATACCGATCTTCCCGTTGGAGGAGAAATACAATGTGCCGTCAGCATGAACATAAGGAAATTCTTCATCTCCGGGGGTATTGACAGGCAGTCCCAGGTTTACAGGGGAGCTCCATTTGCCCTGCGCATCCGAGCGCGTGACCATCCAGATATCTTTGCTGTTCTTTCCGTCGGGAGTTTTTGTGCTGCCCTCCATATCGGATACAAAATACAGGGTCAGGTCATCTTTTGAAATAGCGGGATGGGCTATCACCAAACTGTCGGATGCAATGCCCAGCGACTCTTCCTTTCCCCAGGTCTGACCCTGGCGTTCAACTTTGAAAATCTCACAACCCAGCGGTTTCCTTTTGCTGATATTGCACCGTGTAAAGTACATGGTATTGTAATTTCCCGATAAGATCGGAGTCCCTTCTTCAGCCTCGGTATTGACAGGTTCAGATAAAGGCAGGGGAGTGCTCCATTTACCTTTCTTGTCCATAGTGGAATAAAAAATGTCGGCAAAGGACTGGCCGGTTCCGCCATGCTCAGCATTGCCAATGGATTCTTCACGGGAGGAAGTGAAGTACAATTCCTGGTAATCTTCGCGGGCGTAAGCGGGACTGTAATCAAAGCTTTTGGAATTAATGAATTTCATCTCTTCCACCTGATAACCGGTGGGATTTTCTATCCATGACAGCGACTGGTCACACGAAATAATGCCGTCAGCTCCGCGGGGATCATCGGGCACCAGGTCTTTGTAATGCATATATTGTGAGCGGGCCTCTTCGTAATTCTGGTTCTTTTTCAACGCATCGGCATAATACAGGATGGCCACCGGGTTTTCATAATCCTTGGCCACCACCTTGCCATACCATAATGCAGCCTGGGTCGGATTATCCGTAATACGGTAACATTCGGCAATAAAAAAAGCGATATGCAGTTTTTCCTTTTTATCCGTTATCTGCTGGTAGGCTCTTTTGAACTCATCAATGGCTAAATAATATTCTCCGGCATCAAAGGTTTCATAAGCTTTTACAGCTTTTCTGTTCTGTCCGGAAACGATCAGGCTGATCCCGAATATCAGTCCTGTAACAAGCAATAATCTTCTGATTTTCATTATTCCTGTTGTTTAAAAGAAAAAGTTAAACCGTAAACGGTAAAGAAAACGATCTTATTTTGTAAAGTTATATTAATTACCAAATATAGTAAAAAGAAGATTTGCACAACCGGGAGGAGAGTTTGAAGAATTAAGGTTTAAAATTTGAACGATTGATTGTTTACAGATTAACAGATTGACAGATTAATCCTGCAACAATGATCCCAAATCCGTAAATCAGCAAATCAGTATATCAGTAAATCATTAAATCAACAAATCATTAATTCAACAAATCAACAAATCAACAAATCAACAAATCAACAAATACTCTGTGTGTGATACAAAAAGAAAACCCTGCCATATAACTGACAGGGTTGTTCTGTGAAGGTCCTTTATCTTTTGTTACCGGGTAAAAAGCAACTCACGGTATTTGGGAAGCGGCCACATCTCATCGTCTACTATGAGCTCAAGCTTGTCGACATGATACCGGATATCCTCCAGGTAGCAAAACACATTGGTTGAATATTCCATGGCTTTTTCTCTTTCATCCTCTATCTTGTTGACGACTTTCCGGGCCTCGACCATATCGTTGACCTTGGTTGTAAT
>JAGDMB010000107.1 GCA_017860375.1 Bacteroidota bacterium
GGGTGTTCTTTGACACCCTGTCAGGGTGTCGGTCATTTTTTCGGGACGGTGACCTTGAGGATGAAGTAGTGATTCTCCATGTCGAGTTTCAGAAACTGATAGATATACTTTTCCCCGGTTTTCCGGATCATGTCAATCAATCCAAGTCCGGCTCCTCCCTTTTCTGATATTTCGCCATCCATCATCTGGGCTTTGTGAAGTTTTATCAGATCCTTGATTTCCATGGCGTTCAGCTTTTCCAGCTGGTTTTCAAGCTTCGGGACCTTATGCGCTTTAATAACATTCCCGGTAATAATATAGTAATAGTCCTTCCTTTCCCCCACCACGAAAATGCCGTTGCCGATCCCGTCTTCCCCGTAGTCGTCGGAATGCCTTGTGATATTCTGAACACATTCCACGATCACATGAAAGACCAGGCGTCGCACGGATATGTCGGAGCACCCTTTTGAGACCTTTGCTTCCGCCATGGAAGTAAAGAGTTTCAACAATTCATGGTTGAGTTTGCCTTTATAAACGACGGGAAAGCCATCGGCAACCATTTCGTCCGACAGGATTGTCTGTACAAAAACAAGGTCCTTATCCATAACTCGATCAGGGTTGAATTAGAATTCCTTCATGTTCTGCTATCTTTGTAAAAATGCATCTCTTCGATATAATCATATACTTTGGGGGGCAGAAAGTTCCGCATATTTTTGCCGTTGCCGATAGCCTCCCTTATAAAACTCGACGAGATTTCCATTAAAGGGGCATTCACCTGCATGCTGTTCTTATATTCGGATGCATTGACAGGAAAGCCCGGCCGGGGATATATGTACCGCTGGTACTCCTCTTCAATCAGCCGGTAGTTTTTCCACTTGTTAAAAGTCGGCAGTCCGTCCGATCCCATGAGGATCACAAAGGCAGTACCGGGATATTTTTCTTTCAGCCAGGCAAGGGTGTCAATGGTATAGGAGGGTTGCGGCATTGAAAATTCGATATCCGAAACCCGGTACCTGGGATCGTTATTCACGGCAATTTCCATAAGCGTTCTCCGGTGGTAATCGGCCAGCAGGCTTTGTTTGGGTTTAAGCGGATTGTGCGGGCTGATGATGAACCACAGCTGCTGCAGATCGGTAAACTCGACCATAAAGTTCGCAATGGCCATGTGCCCGATATGCACAGGGTTAAAGGAACCGAAAAACAGCCCGACCTTCATGCCTTTGTCAGGGTTAAGAATGCAGATACCATCTCATCCGCTTCCTGCAACGCTTTGTCGAGATCATCATTAATGATGGTCCTGTCGAATTTGGAAACGAATTTAATCTCATAGCCTGCCTTGTTGATCCTTTTCCGGATCTTTTCCGGAGAATCCATGCCTCGCTTTTCAAGCCGGCGCTGCAATTCCTCAATGGATGGAGGCATAATAAATACCGACAGCGCCTTCTCCCCAAAGTATTGTTTCAGATTTACGGCTCCTTCCACATCGACGTCAAACAGAATGTGGTTGTGGTTTTTCCATATACGATCCACCTCACTCTTAAGTGTTCCGTAATAGGAACCTTTATACACTTCCTCCCATTCAAGGAACTGGTTATCCTCAATTTTTGACCTGAATTCATCGACGGTCATAAAATAATAATCCCTGCCTTCGGTTTCATCTTCACGTTTAGGCCTTGTGCAGGCAGATATGGAGAATTCGAGATGCAGGTTCTCCCGGGCCAGCAAATGTTTGACGATGGTTGTTTTACCGGCGCCAGACGGGGCTGAAACAATAATTACTTTTCCGCTCATGGTTGACACCTAAATATTATAGTACATTCATCAGCTGTTCCTTAATCTTTTCCAGTTCATCCTTCATCAGCACAACCAGGCGTTGAATAGAGGAATGGTTTGCTTTTGAACCGATGGTATTGATCTCGCGACCTATCTCCTGGGCTACAAATGCCAGTTTCTTTCCTACCGCCTCTTCCTCATCGGCTACCTCCCTGAAATACGTGCAGTGGTTCTGCAAACGGATCTTTTCCTCGGTTATATCAAATTTCTCGATATAATAGATCATTTCCTGTTCCAGCCGGTTCTTGTCGTATTCGTTGGGTGAAAAAAGTTCCTGCAGGTTTGTTGCCAGCTTACTTTTTAACCGATCCGCACGTTCCCTTTCAAAAGGTTCTATCTTCATAAGAAAATCTTCAATAAGGGCAATCCGGTTCAGCATATCCTCCCGCAGGGTATTCCCCTCCTGGCTGCGGAATGAATCCAGTTCGGCAATGGCCTGATCCAGGGCCTTCATTATACTATCCCATTCCTTTTCTTCCATGTGATCCTTCTCCGAATTGAAAACTTCGGGCAGGCGCATGATAACCGGCATCAGGTGTTCACCCGGCGCATTCCCGAGCTCGAGGGAGATCTCCTTCAGTTGTTTGTAATAGCTTTTAATGATGCTGGCATTCAATTGCACCGGCTGTTCATCCTCTTTGTAATTCAGGGTAAGCGTAAGTTCGATTTTCCCCCGCTTCAGACGGTTCGACAATTCATTCCGTATTTCAAAATCTTTTTCGCGGTAACTGTTCGGCAATCGGGTATACAAGTCCAGTTGTTTGCTGTTTAATGCCCTGACCTCAATGTGAATTATTTTATCGTTCAGCTCGGCAGAGGCTTTTCCAAAGCCCGTCATCGATTTAATCATACCATCTCGGATAAGGGTGAATACAAATATAGAGTATTAAACTTTATTGCACAATGTTTTAAACTGCAGCCCCTCGCACCAACGATTTTCGTTTCCACGAACCCGTAAGGTAATACAGGTAGGAGAGCACCAGACCCACCACCCATCCGGTCGGCATGGACCACCAGATACCCGTCTCCCCCATCCTTTCCGATAAAAAGAAGGCCGACGGAACACGGATGACCCAGAGGGAAAAAAGGGTGATGAACATGGGGATCAGTGTGTCGCCAGCCCCTCTCATTACACCGCCCACGGTGAACATTAAATTAAAAATAAGATAAAAGGATCCGACAATCACCAGGTATTTTGCACCGATCCGGATCACCTCCTCATCGGGGGTGAACAATTTCATCAGGGGAACTTTCAGCAGAATGATAAAAAGCGTCATGATGACGGATATGAGAACCGTTATGAGAACGGTTGCCCGTAATCCCGACTTTACCCTTTCCGATTTTCCTGCCCCGATGTTCTGCCCCACAAAGGTGGACAGGGCCATGGATAAGTTCATGGCCGGAAGTACGGCCAGGTTGTCGATACGGCCGGCAGCTGAATAAGCCGCCACCACATTGGTGCCGAAGGAATTGACTATTTTGAGAAGCGCTACCATGCCGATCGACACAAATGTCTGCTGAAGGCCGGTGGGCAATCCGATCTTTACGCTCTGGAGGAAAATCGCGCGGTCAAAATGCATATCGCGGAAATTAATCGTGAATATCCGGTTTGAGCGGTTAAGGAATGCCATGGTGGCGAAAAATGCAAATGCCTGTGAGATCACCGTGGCCAATGCTGCACCTGCTATTCCCCAGTGAAAAACAATAATGAACAGCAAATCGAGGAGGATATTCAGCAGCGTAGAAAACAACAGAAAATACAGGGGCGTTTTTGAATCACCAAGGCCCCTTAAGATGGCACTTGTCACGTTAAATCCGAAAAGAAATATCATTCCCGACTGAAAGATATGCAGGTAAATTCTGGCTTCCTGAAACATATCGTCGGGTGTGCCGATCAGTCTCAACAAGGGCCCGCTGCAGAGCACGCCCACAATACTCAGCACAATCGAGGCAAAAAAAACAAAAATATACAGGGTGTCGATGGTTTTTTTTACCCTGACCATGTCCCTTGCTCCGTAGTACTGGGCGACCACGATGGTACCACCAATGGCAATGCCCACAATAAAGGAAACGATGGTGAAGATGATTGGCTGCGCCGCTCCAATGGCTGCGAGTGCCTCTTTCCCGACAAACTGACCCAGAATTACGCTGTTGATAATGTGGTAGAGCTGCTGAAACAAATTGCCTATTAACATTGGTACCGCAAACCAGAATATCAGCCTGCCTTCATGCCCATTGGTCAAATCATTCATTAAACCGCCTGTTTCAGAAAACTCAGCCAAAGGTGAAGATTATAATGAAAATAGCAAAGTGAAAACCGGATTATTTGCCGCCACAAACCAAAGCATAACAAAATCAATTTTTTTACGGAAGTCCTACGGGATTAAAAATCGTAAAAATTCGTAGTTATCCTGGCATAATTAACTAAAATTGCAGCTTCTAATTAAAAAATTCCGGTATGGTAAGAAATAAGGATTCCAAAACCAAGATTATTGCGACGATAGGGCCCGCCTGCTCCTCCTATGAAATCCTCAGGGAGATGTTCAGGGCCGGAGTAGATGTGTGCCGGTTGAATTTCTCGCACGGATCTTACGAGGATTATAGCCTGGTCATTAAACTGATCCATGAGCTGAATGCGGAATTGCGGATGAAAGTGGCCATCCTCGGTGACCTGCAGGGGCCCAAGCTTCGGATCGGCGAAGTGGAGAACAACCGGATCGATCTCGTGGAAGGCGACGAAATTACCTTTGTCACCGAGCCCTGTATCGGCAACAAGGAGAAGCTGTTCATGACCTACCGGGAATTCCCGGCCGACACACAAAAGGGCGAATATATCCTGCTCGATGACGGAAAGATCCGCATGAAGGTACTGGAAACCAATGGGATCGATACCGTCAGGGCAAGCATCGTCAACGGGGGGACGCTGTCATCAAAAAAAGGCGTCAACCTGCCCGACACCAAAGTCTCCCTCCCCAGTCTTACCGAAAAAGACAAAAGAGATGCTGAATTCATGTTGCAGAACAATTTTGACTGGATCGCACTTTCTTTTGTGAGGGCCGCCAGGGATGTGCATGAGCTGAAAGAATTCATAAGGGCCAGGGGTAAAGCTACCGGGGTCATCGCGAAGATTGAGAAACCCGAAGCCCTCAACGAACTCGATTCCATTATCGAAGCCGCTGACGGAGTAATGGTTGCCAGGGGTGACCTGGGCGTTGAGGTAGCCTTCCACAAGGTACCTACCATTCAGAAGCAAATTGTCAGCAAATGCATCGAAAAGGCCAAACCCGTCATTATTGCCACCCAGATGCTCGAAAGCATGATCACCAATTTCAGGCCCACCCGTGCGGAAGCCAATGATGTAGCCAACGCCGTGTTCGATTCAGCCGACTGCCTGATGCTAAGCGGTGAGACTTCGATAGGGAAGTACCCGGTGGAGGCGATCAAAAGCATGCAGCGCGTCATTAACTCGTCAGAGGGTATTGAATATGCCGTGCATCATGACCATATGCCGGTCGTTTCTTCACCCGACTTTCTTCCCGAATCGGTATGCTATAATGCTGTAAAGATGGCCAATCTGACGGGAGCCAGGGCTATAATCACCTATTCCCATTCGGGCATAACCGCTCATAAAATATCCAGTTACCGGCCTTCTGCCCATATTTATGCCTTTACATCCAATCATTCCATTGTCAGGCGCCTTTCACTGATATGGGGGATGCGTACTTTCTACGTGGAAAACATCGATCATATCAACCAGGCAATAAGCAAAAGTGTCGAGATCCTCAAAAGAGAGGGATTGCTCAAAGAAGGGGACATAGCCGTGCATGTGGGCAGCATTCCCATGGCTGAACACGGAAAAACCAACATGATGAAGATCGGGAAGGTGGGATGAAGACAGAACCAGGAACAAAGAACAAAGACATCGGAAGGGTTTACAGGTTTACAGGTTTACTGATTGGATTAGAAAATTTGAAGATTTGAAAGTTTTAAAGTTTGAAAATTCAAAAGTTTACAGAGGGTCCGGATTCCCTGATTCAGCAGGTTGAACAGCAATGGCTGCAGCCGCTTTATGATTATGTCGCAACCGAATTCAGCAAAACCTGGCTTCCTTCCCACGATCACACGCATCACCTGAGGGTATGGACCTTTGCCAAAGACCTTGCGGAGGCTTTGCAACGCGAAGGATGTCAATTCAGCAAAACGCAACTGGAGCAGCTTATTATTGCGGTTTTTTTCCATGATACAGGACTGACCCGCACCCTTGACGCCTCGCACGGTAAAGAAAGCCGTGAGATCTGCAAAAAATTCCTGGAAAAGCATGCATCCATGCCTGCAGAAGGCTTGCAGGAAATACTGGATGCGGTGGAGAAACACGATGACAAATCGTACCCGCAACGAATTCCCCACGGAAAGAAACTGCCGGTTGACCTCCTTACCATGCTGGCCGTTTGTGATGACCTGGATGCTTTTGGTGCCATCGGTGTGTTCCGGTATCTTGAAATCTATGTCAGACGAGGAATTGCAATGGAATCCCTGGCCGGTAAAGCCATTGAAAACCTCGAAAAAAGGTTCATCAATCTCTCCTCGCATTACGGAAAACTGGAAGGTTTTATTCAGGAACAGGAAAAGCGCTGCCGGTATACCCTGGATTTCTTCCGTGCCCTGGATAAACAGATCCGGCAGGATCATGGTCTTTGGGCTGAAAAGGGTCTGGTTGCAGTCGTAAACATCCTGCTCGAAAAAGTGCTGCATAAAAAAATTCATTTTGCCCGGTTTCCTGAAAACCCCGGATCCGACGCTCCGGGTAAAAAGTATTTCCAGGACCTTCAGATTGAATTATCTTTATATTCTTTTTGATCGGAAACCTATTTCCCGTTTGAAAACAAAGATGGAGAATTCCGTAGTACGAAATAAAAATCAGTATACTGGAATAGTCAGGATGATCACGTAAATCCGGATGCCATGAAAGCGATGCTGTTAAACAGAATCTGCGATTTGAATAAGGAGATATCTCCCTTGCTGCTTAGCGAACTGGATATCCCTGTTCCTGCCCATGACGAAGTGCTCCTGAAGGTTAAAACCTGCGGGATCTGTCATACGGAGATAGATGAAATTGAAGGCCGGACTCCACCGCCTTTATTCCCGGTCATTCCCGGTCATCAGGTAATTGGTGAGCTGGTGAATAATGCGGAAGACCTGTATTTAAAAGCCGGCGCCAGAGTGGGTGTTGCATGGATTTACAGTGCCTGTGGAAAATGTACCTGGTGCCTTTCGGGACTTGAAAATCTGTGTCCGGAATTCAAAGCCACCGGGAGGGATGTGAATGGCGGTTATGCAGAATACATGGTTGCAAAGAAAGAATTCGTCTACCCGATACCGGATTCCTTAACCAATGAGGAAGCGGCGCCTTTGCTTTGTGCGGGTGCCATTGGTTATCGATCCCTGAGGCTTTCCGGTATAACCGATGGGATGGTACTGGGACTGACCGGATTCGGAGCATCAGCCCACCTGGTGATGAAAATGATTGCGCATAAATTTCCGCACACCCGTGTGATCGTTTTTGCAAGGAGTTCTGAGGAAAGGCAATTTGCCCTTGAGCTGGGAGCCCTATGGGCCGGTGATTTCCCCGATACCCCTCCCCTTCTTCCTAACGCCATTATCGACACCACACCGGTGTGGAAGCCGGTGCTTGAATCGCTGAACCACCTGCTTCCCGGGGGAAGACTGGTAATAAATGCCATCCGCAAAGAAAGTCATGATATGGATTCCTGGAATCAATTATCCTAT
>JAGDMB010000108.1 GCA_017860375.1 Bacteroidota bacterium
TTGTTCAGTTCTGCGGCCAGGAAAGCAGAATTGGTGTCAACAACCTGACCGATCAATATTTCGTCACCAATGGTGATAATTTCTGCAAGCATTTAAATGGCTATGGAACATGCAAATATAGGAATTGTCAGGAAACAGAAAGGATCCATGCAGATGGCCTGTACGATTTATTCGTTGGTTAACGCATCAATGGCCTTTTCAAGGGAACCGACAAAATTGATATGGCCTTGCTTATTGCTCTCATACATGAAATCCATCAGACTCCTGCGGGCATGTTTTGAGAAATCTCCGATTATAGCCAGCTTAACCTTATAATTGGAAAATTTCTGAAGGATCTCCCCTGCCAGTCCTGTTTGTAACTCAAAGAAATCCGGCAATATACTGTTTTCGTGCAAAATAATTCTCCCGGCCCCCATATAGCTGCAATCCGCCATCAGATCAAGGGCGTCCTGCACTTCCCGGATCAGTATGGTTTCAGAGAGAATTTCTGCGATTTTTATTTCCCCAACAGGATGAATTACTATGTTCATTTATGGAAGTCGAAACCATCATCAATACCTTCTGGTCCCGTTATTTCGGTATTACCCACTGAATCGTTTGAGCGGCAAACGGGTCTCGAACCCGCGACCTTGAGCTTGGGAAGCTCACGCTCTACCAACTGAGCTACTGCCGCATGCAATATCTGATGATTGATGGATCGGTCGATTTGTTGATTGAAAAACGCTACAGATCCCTAATCAGACCGGTAAAAATAAAAAAATATTTGAACCCCCGACCTCCCCGATTTCCATCGGGGCGCTCTGACCAGCTGAGCTAATCCTGCATGAAAATCAACCAATCATCAAATCAACCAATCAACCAATACTCCGAGCCTCTCAGGGGATTTGAACCCCCGACCTGCGGTTTACGAAACCGCCGCTCTGACCAGCTGAGCTAAAGAGGCATTTTGCAATGTGGGGTGTGAATAATGAAAAAATACATACAGGGGGTGCGGGGTGAGATTGCTTAAATTTTTAGAGGTCAGTTTTTTAAGGGCCAGAATCAGCGATTCACCGTTGTACTTTTCTTTTGCAAACCGGTCGGCGGCATATTCATGTTTTCGCGAAAAATGATTCATAAACAGTCCAATTATAGTGGATATGGGACTATAGAGAATGCCAAAGGCAACCAGTCCCAGGTGGAAACTTGCTGTGTCCGAACCCAAAGCGGCCGAGAGCTGAGGATTATCCACAAAGAGGGAAAACAGGTAAAGCGTAATCCCGGTTTGAATAATGCCGTTGATGATCCCGATCAAGGTATGTCTCTTTTTGTAGTGGCCGATCTCATGGGCCAGAACGCCCACGATCTCGGGTATGCTTAGATCCTTTATAAGGGTATCAAAAAGCACAATTCGCTTTTTTGCGCCAAGCCCGCTGAAATAGGCATTGGATTTGGTGGAACGCTTTGATCCGTCAATCACAAAGACATTATCGAGCTTAAATCCGGCTTTGTCGCTGAAATTTTTAATCTCATCCCTCAATTCACCCTCTTCCAGCGGCGTTTGTTTGTTGAAGATCGGCACGATCAGGGTGGAATAAAACATAGTCATGAAAATGCTGAAAGCGGTCACCGCGATCCATGCGAAAATCCAGAAATTTGTTGTGGTTTGCTGGTAAAACCAGAGGATCGCCGAAAGGATTCCCCCTCCGATCAATGCCCCCAGCATCCAGCCCTTTATCTTATCCAGAGCAAAAGTACGCGGTGTGGTCTTGTTGAATCCAAATTTTTCCTCTATTACAAATGTATCATACAATGAAAACGGAAGGGTGAGAATCTCCGAAGCAATGGCCAGAATTCCGAAAAAGATCAGGGCAATAAGGATAGGATGGTCTGTAAATGAACGTGCCCGGCGGTCGACAAGGTCAAAACCGCCGAAAAGAAGCATCCCGATAATCAGGATAAAGCTAAAGGAACTGCTGATCAGTGAAAAACGATCATTCACCTTTTTGTATTCCTGCGATTTTTTATACTGAGCGGCATCATAAACATCCCGGACTTCCTCAGGAAGCTCTGCAGACAGCTTTTTATCGTTGAGATAGTCGAGCCACCGCTCCAGGATAAAATCAGCAAGAAGGATGACAAGGATGATATAGAATAATATGTTATGCAAGTAGTTAGTAGTTAGTAATTGGTAGCTGAAGGTATAAGCCGATAATTAATGGATGTTAACTGGCCCTATGCAATAGTAACTTATTTTATATTACTTCTATAATCTATTATTTATTAAATATTTAACACATTACTATTAAATCTTTAGATTAAACTCACTTCGTTCTCCGATAAAACGGAGCAGGCTGTACGAAAAGGTCAGACTCTCAAACTTTCAATCTTTCAAACTTCACACTCTCAAACTTTCAAACTTTCAACCTCTCAAACTCTTAAACCGCCTTACGTTTTTAGCCCACCGCATACATTGATGACCTGCCCGTTAACATAAGAAGACAGGTCGGAAGCAAGAAACAATGCGACTTTTGCAACATCTTCCGGGGTTCCGCCCCGTTTCAGGGGTATCTTTTCTTCCCACTGTTTTTTGATCTCTTCGGGTAGTTTGTTGGTCATCTCGGTGATGATAAAACCGGGAGCGATTGCATTGCAGCGTATATTCCGCGAACCCAATTCCTGTGCAACCGATTTGGTGAACCCAATTATGCCGGCTTTGGAAGCGGCATAGTTGGCCTGACCTGCATTGCCCCCCACCCCAACTACCGAGCTCATATTGATAATGGAACCGGATTGCTTTTTGATCATCACCCGCTGAATCGCTTTGGTGAAATTAAAAACAGATTTAAGGTTGACATTGATGACCGTGTCCCACTGCTGTTCTGTCATCCGCAGCAAAAGGGTATCCATGGTGATTCCCGCATTGTTGACCAGGATATCAACTGTTTCAAAATCATCTAAGATTTTTGCGACCACCTGTTCGGACTCCTCAAATTTGCTCGCATCGGATGCATAAGCCTTGCATTTTGAACCCAGGGCAGCAATTTCCTTTTCCACCTCCGCAGTCTGATCATCAAGTCTCAGGTCCGTAATGGCTACCTTTGCTCCTTCACCGGCAAAGGCCAGTGCAATTGCTTTTCCAATACCGCGTGCACCGCCGGTAACAACGGCTGTCTTCCCTTCAAGTAGTTTCATAACGAAATGGTTATTGGTTATTAATCGGTCTGCGAAGATAAAAAAAAACCATGAAAGAAATGGATTCCTATTTTTTCAATGCCATCAGCATGGTTGCGGCAATATCGGCAGGTGATTCTGCCACATGTATACCGCAGTCACGCATGATCTTCATCTTGGAAGCAGCGGTATCATCCTTTCCCCCAATAATGGCACCGGCATGCCCCATTCTCCTCCCACTGGGTGCGGTCTGACCTGCAATAAAGCCGACCACAGGCTTTGTTCCGTTTTTCCTGATCCAATATGCCGCATCCGGCTCCATGCTGCCCCCGATCTCTCCTATTATGATAATCCCCTCGGTTTCGTTATCCGCCATCAATAGTTTAACCGCATCAAGTGTGGTGGTTCCGATTATGGGATCACCGCCGATGCCAATGCAGGTAGACTGCCCAAGACCCGCCTTGGTAACCTGGTCCACTGCTTCATAGGTAAGGGTACCCGAACGCGAAACGATGCCAATGGTCCCTTTCCGGTGAATGAATCCGGGCATTATGCCAACTTTAGCTTCATCCGGGGTGATGATGCCGGGACAATTCGGGCCGATCAGCCGTGAACTTCCGCCCTTTAAATAGTACTTTACTTTAATCATATCGGAGGTCGGAATGCCTTCCGTAATGCAGACAATGACTGCAATACCAGCATCGGAGGCTTCCATAATGGCGTCGGCGGCAAAGGAAGGAGGAACGAAGATGACCGATACATTGGCACCGGTTTGTTTTACAGCATCCGCGACGGTATTAAAAACGGGCCTGTCAAGATGCATTTGCCCGCCTTTTCCGGGAGTCACCCCGCCCGCCACATATGTGCCATATTCGATCATCTGCTGTGCATGAAAGGTTCCTTCACTCCCTGTGAATCCCTGGACCAGAACCTTTGAATGTTTATTTACCAGTACACTCATGAAAAGATTATTTAAACGAAGTTAAATATAGCCATTCCGGATTAATTATTCTTCGCTTTTTTACCTGATTGTTTTCCATCGTCGTACATTGATTTAAACACCCAAGCAGCCCGTTTCATAATTTTTATAATTTTGAGACCGGAATGGATACTGGATGGAAGGAATTACCACCATAGGATTAAGGCAAAAGAAACGCTGAACCAATTCACAGAGTTCCCATGAGTGCTCAAAAGAGAAAAGACCCGACAAAACTCACAAGATCAAGAAGGCTGCTGTATAATTTAATGCTTGTGTGTTTCCCGGCCATGCTTCTGCTCTTTATCGAATTATTCCTTCGCATAATTGATTATGGGGAAAACTACAATTTGTTTCTTGATTTTCCCGATGACGACCTACGTGAATACCGGTATATCAATCCCCGGATCGGTAAAAAATATTTTCAGACACTCGAATATACCACACCCTGCGGTGATATGTTCCTGAAAGAAAAACCAGAAAACGGTTTCAGGGTATTTGTAATGGGCAGTTCAACCGTTCTGGGATTCCCCTATCACCAGAATGGCATGTTCACCAGAATTTTACAGGAAAGGCTGCAGGACAGCTACCCTGATAAAAAGGTTGAAGTTATCAATACGGCCCTTACGGCAATCAACAGTTTTACGCTGCTTGATTTTATCGGTGATATACTGGATGAAGATCCGGACGTCCTGTTGATTTATGCCGGCCATAATGAATTTTACGGGGCTTTGGGTATAGGATCGGTCGAGAAGTCTTTCCGATCAAGGAATTTGATTCGCATACACGAGAAACTATTGAATCTCAGGGTATATCAGTTTATGCGAAATGCAATTGCCCGGATCGGGGATTTATCTTCCGGTGATACCAACAATCAGGATGCCAGGGGAACCTTGATGAAACTAATTGTCAATAACAAGGAAATCGCTTATAAAAGCGAAACCTATTTGACTGGAATTGAACGATACAGAAAAAATATTGAACAAATACTGAAAAAGACGGAACGTAAAAATGTGCCTGTATTTATTAGCGAGCTCGTAAGCAATGTAAAGGACCTCAAGCCTTTCTGCTCGGAAACATCGACCGGCTTTCCGGCTGCATCGGATATTTTTAACAAGGGTATGGAAAATGAGACGAAAGGGGAATTTGATCGTGCAAAAGAAAATTATTACCGCGCAAAAGACCTTGATTGCATCAGGTTCAGGGCGTCCGAAGAAATAAATGAAGTGATTCATGAGCTGGCAATAAAATACAATGCTCACCTGGTGCCCATGAAAAGCTGTTTCGAGAAAGCCTCTCCCCATAAACTGGTGGGTTATAACCTGATAACAGAACATGTGCATCCCACTATCGACGGATACTTTTTAATGGCGGATGCATTTTATAACGCCATTGCAGGATCAAATACAACGGGGGAATCGTTGAATCCGGTATACTATAAAAACTCCTCGTACTACAGGACTAACTGGGGATTTACGGAACTGGACAGCCTTTTTGCGGTCCATCAGGTAAAAATTATCACAAGTTATTGGCCTTTTCAGCCGGTTGAAGCCACGGCAGAAACCTATAAGAGAACGTACAAACCAAAATCACTGGCGGATTCCCTGGCCTTTGCAGTTGCCACATCCCCCACCCTGAAAATAGATGAAGCACATTTGAGGCTTGCCCGTTTTTACAAAGACGAAGGCGATTACTACAAAGCTTTCAGGGAGTATTATGCAAATATTAAATACGATCCTTTTCAGGTGAGCCATTACAATGAAGCGGTTGAATGTCTTACCCATACAAATGACCTTTCCCTGGCCTTAAAACTGATCGAAAGATCACTGGAATTGAAACCCACTTTTTATGCAGAAGGAATCCGAAGTGAGATATTGTTTTTAAAAGGGGATTATACGGAAGCAGAGAGAGCGCTGAATAGGGCATCTGAACTGGATCACAGTAAAAATGCAACGATGCAGATACTGACCAATCTTTACAAAATCTATTATTTTAGCGGTAATGTTGCCAAATTAAAGGAAACACTGAAAGAACTCAGAAAAATAGATCCCGGTTATCAACCCGTTATACCGCCAAAAAGGAAATACGTACAGTATATCCCGGTGCAGGTCGAGGGGATGGTCAATAATGCCATAGCGTTATGCAAAACCCGGAATCTTGATGCCGCCCTGCATGAATTCCTGAAATCGCTTGAAATTAAAGAAACCGCCATAGCAAACCGGTACATAGGGGATATCTTGTATGCCCGGCATGACAGCAGTGCAATTCTTTATTACCAGAAGGCTTATCCCGATTATAGAAACGAGGTGGATTTCCTGTATAACCTTGGAATCCTCTACCTGCAAAACAGTATGGCAGATAAAGCGCAAGCCGTTTTGGATGAGATCAGCAAGCTGAACCCGGGTTATAAAAACATACCCGTACTTGAAGAATTTATCCGGAAGCAAAGGTCAGGCCTGAATTAATCTGTCAGTCTTTCCACCTATTTCTTTTGGAATCAAACTATCTTTGATGATCTATGCACCGTAAAGATACCATATGCGCCCCTGCCACGGCTCCTGGAAAAGGTGCCATAGGAATGATCAGGCTGAGCGGACCGGAAGCCATCACGATAGCCGATAAAGTTTTTGCAGCCTCCGGAAAGGCGAAAAAACTCAGCCATCAGCCATCTCGTACCCTGGTTTACGGTACGATAGGATCAGGCCAGGCTATACTGGATGAAGTGCTGGTATCGGTCTTCAGGGAACCCCATTCGTATACAGGTGAAGATCTGGTTGAAATTTCCTGTCACGGTTCCTCCTACATCCTGACGGGTATATTGAAGCTGCTTGTCAAACAAGGGGCTGTTATGGCCAAACCGGGGGAATTCACACAACGTGCCTTCCTGAACGGTAAGATGGACCTGTCGCAGGCAGAAGCAGTGGCTGACCTGATCGCAGCCGGATCCGAGGCGGCTCACCGGATTGCCATTGACCAGATGAGGGGAGGTTTCTCTGAAGCCCTTGAACAATTGCGTGAAGACCTGTTAAAGTTTGTATCACTCATCGAGCTTGAACTTGATTTCAGTGAAGAGGATGTCGAGTTTGCCGACCGCGCAGAACTAGGAAAACTTGTAACGCACGTTCAGTCGAAAATTGCATCCCTTACGGAAAGCTTTCAGACGGGCAATGCCATTAAAAACGGCATACCGGTTGCCATCGTCGGTGAAACCAACGTGGGAAAATCAACGCTTCTGAATACCCTGCTGAGGGATGATAAGGCCATTGTATCGGAAATACACGGCACCACACGCGACGCCATTGAAGATACCATGACGTTGTCGGGAGTAGTTTTCCGTTTCATTGATACGGCCGGTATCAGGCATACGGAAGATGCCATCGAAACCCTTGGTATTGAAAGGACCTATACGTCGATCCGCAAAGCACAGATTGTCCTTTTTTTGGCCGATGCCGGGGACGGGCCCGAACATATCAACAAAAGGCTCGATGAGATCCGGAATCGTATCGCGTCCCAAAAACTGATCGTTTTACTGAACAAGACGGATAAGGTGGGAAAGCCGGTAATGGAAAGACTGAAAAAAAATATCAGGTTAAAGGACCAGGAATTGATCTTTTTCATCAGTGCCAAGAAGAAAACAAACATTGACAAACTTGAAGAAAAACTGGTCGAATTAAGCGGAATTAAGAACCTGGGCAATGAAGGGGTGATCATCACCAACATGCGTCACTATGAAGCGCTGGTGAAAGCCGGAGAGGCTATCTCACGCGCTGCTGACGGATTGAAAAGCAAATTGCCGGGCGATCTGCTTGCCCAGGATATCCGGGAATGCATGCATTACCTGGGCGAAATAACCGGCCGGATCAGCACGAACGAGATACTGGGCAATATTTTTAAAAACTTCTGCATCGGAAAGTAAAGCTGTTTAATCACGGATCCCGATTCGCTTCGCTCTCAGGATATGGCCTCGCCGAGCTCACTTCGGTCGGTTCGTCGCGGAGTTCCTCAACTTCTGATTTCTGACCTTAGACGCATCAAAATATACTTTAAGAACAAGCTATCTGATTATTGAAATAATGATAAAACGCTGGAGCGTTTGGAAAAATTTATTCGTATAGGTAATAAAGCGCAGGAGTGGTTCTGAAAATAAATTTGACTTAGGCTTTCTACTGTGGTAACTTTGTTTAAGCAAGCTTATGGCAAACTACATTTAAAGGAATGTGTACTGAGTCTATATAAACATATACATAATGAAAACTTTTCATGATCCTTTCCATATCATTTTTTCTGAACTTCTTTTTACCTGTTAATTAAATAATTGAAGTATGAA
>JAGDMB010000425.1 GCA_017860375.1 Bacteroidota bacterium
AATAACCTGCTGGACAAGGTTAAGAAGATCGGCGATATCAACCTGATATGCGGGGAAACACCCCTTCTGGATTCTGCAGATGCGGTGAAGGATACCGCTTTTCAGCTCCGCGATCAGGTGGAAAACCTTTACCTTGTGCTGGGCTCACAGGTCAACGGAAAACCTTTGCTGACGGTTATGATGGCCGATAAACTGGTGAAGGAAAAAGGACTGAATGCTGCTGAAATTGTCAGAACCGCTGCCAAAGAGATTCAGGGAGGAGGGGGAGGGCAGGCCTTTTATGCCACCGCCGGCGGTAAAAATCCGGAAGGACTGGCAAAGGCTATTGAAAAGGCAGTTGAGGCGGCTTTAGGCAGGAATAAGCAATGAAATTGCGTTATAGGCTAAGAGTTTGAAGATATGAATGCATTCTCGACCGACGGATGGCCAGGTAACCAGACATTCAGTTCATTATTGAAAAAAAAAGCCTGACAGGGTCGTTCGACCTGTCAGGGCTTCTTATCCGTGCAATTGACTTAACCACTATACCGGGTTGATTCAAAATCCGTCATCCTCCGGGAAATCATAATCGCTTGTGAAATTGCTGTCACTCAATTCCACGAGCCGGATAAACTCAGCCCGGTACCCGTCATCGTCCCTGCCTTTGGAGGCGCGGGCCAGACTTAACACGGCATCGTAATCCATGCATCCCTTGTATTCCGAATTCCGCAACATCATGCCAAATCCGGCCACGGCCGCCGAGAACCTGAAATTATCCGAGGTTTGTGCGAGGGGCACGACCGAATGAGCGATGGTCTTTTCGATCAAAATACTCTTGTCACCGTCGGGTCTTTTGTACCGGAACTTAATGGTGGCAAGTTCATTGGTTGTTGAAGCCTCCGGCAGTATATCGGATTGCTGATATTTCAGCCTTCTGCCTTCACCCGCATGGTCTTTTGCCGGAACGATTTCGTAGAGGGCAGTCACGGTGTGACCGGCTCCCATCTCGCCTGCATCTTTTTTGTCATTTTCGAAATCTTCTTCGTTCAGGAGGCGATTCTCATACCCCACAAGACGATACTCCTTCACGTAAGCAGGATTGAATTCAATCTGTATTTTCACGTCTTTGGCAATGGTATAAAGTGTGCTGCTGAATTCGTTTATGAATATTTTTTTTGCTTCCATCAGGTTGTCGATATAAAAATAGTTGCCATTCCCCTTATCGGCGATGATCTCCATTTTATCGTCCTTGTAGTTGCCCATTCCGAAACCGGTCACCGAAATGAAGATCCCTTTGTTCCGGTAGGTTTCGATCATGCGTTCCATTTCCGCATTGCTCGAGGGTCCAACATTGAAGTCACCGTCGGTGGCCAGAATGATGCGGTTGTTGCCGTCCTCCATATAGTTTTCTTCTGCCACCTGGTAAGCGAGTTTTAGTCCGGCTGATCCGGCTGTGGAACCGCCCGCATGCAATCGGTCAAGGGCGCAAATGATCCTTTCTTTCTGGCATCCGGAGGTGGAGGGCAGAACCAGACCAGAACTACCGGCATACACCACGATGGCCACCCGGTCTTCAGGCCTTAACTGACTGACCAGCATTTTCATGGCTTTTTTAAGAAGGGGAAGTTTATTGGGGGAGTCCATGGATCCCGACACATCCAGCAAAAAAACCAGGTTGGATGGCGGTATTTGGCAATGTGTCATTTTTTCACCCTGCAGGCCGATATGGAGCAGCAAATGATCACGATTCCAGGGGCATTCCCCCAGTTCACTGATGATGGCAAACGGATGCCCGTCTTTGGGCTGCGGATAGTCATAATCGAAATAGTTGATCATTTCTTCGATGCGGACGGCGTCGGGCACAGGTTTCTGTCCCTGGTTGATAAAGCGCCTTACATTGCTGTAGGAGGCAGCATCCACATCAATGGAGAAGGTAGACAGGGGTTCCTGAACGGGACTTTTGTATCCGTTCTCGTGAATGGCTGAATATCCTTCGGTGTTAAACTCCTGAGGAGGAGCATAACAGGCCTTTGACCTGTTATAGGAAGGAGCACTGCTGAAGTGTACAGATGAAACCGAGCCGGTCATTTCTGAACATTTTTGTGCACCGTACCCGACTACCACAACTTCGTCAAGGGCTGCTATTTCTTCCTCCATAATAACGCTGAGAGGAGCAGATCCGGTAATTTTCACCTCCCGGGTTTTGAAGCCCAGAGAGGTAAATACCAGGATTGCCTTTTCATCCGGCACCGTAATCGTAAACGCTCCGTTGATGTCGGATACCGTGCCGGAAGTGGTTCCCTTGAGCAAAATACTGACGCCCGGAAGGGGATTATGTTGGGCATCCATCACTGTCCCGGTGACGGTGCGTGCAGAAGCACCCGATACTGCGAGGAGTATCAAACTGATGATGAGCATTGCTTTTTTCATAAGGATAAGTTTTAAATGAAAGACTTTTTATGAATAAGATGCGGGTATGCGTTTTTTTCCATAAAACTTTTAATAATTTTATTTCCTAATTTTCCCATCCTTTGAAATCCGGCACGATTAAAAAATACCAGCATTTAGCTGATGCGGAACTGGTGGAACGGTACCGCTCAATGCCGGATCCCGAAGTCCTGGGTGAATTGTATCAGCGGTATATGGTCCTGGTCTACGGGGTCTGCATGAAATACCTGAAGAACCGTGAAGACAGCCAGGATGCTGTGATGCAGATTTACGAGACCCTGGTACGCGAAATTCCGCGGTTTGAA
>JAGDMB010000426.1 GCA_017860375.1 Bacteroidota bacterium
AATAGTGGATGTCATAAGGTTTCAATCAATCTTTTTCAACGTAAATGTAAAAGTTTTCCGGAGTTTCGACCGGGAAAAATATAAAATAATATAATACGGCATCAGCATGGAAATGGCGATAAGGCCTGCCTGCCATTCTTTAAGACGGAGAAGGGTAAGAGCGATCAACGTGAATAAAACCAAGAGAAAAGGAACAAAATAACCCAGGGCTATGGCTTTGGTGCCCATAGACTGCGTGATGGCAACATATACGCGGTCACCTGCGCGGAAATCGCGTGTGTCGGCGGGGACATCAAGGATCTTCTCCGTTGTCCCGAAAAGGGAACAGGATGCTTTCGAATGACAGTCAGAACATGCAGAAGCAGGAAATATCCTTACATTGACAACCCCGTCTCCGGAGCCCTCCACAATGCCTTTTTGCTCAATACACGATGTGTTCATGGGGAACTATCCCAAAAAAGAAAACAAAAATAATGATGTTGTCCGGAATAAAAACAAAACAAAAGTTAGGATAGGGTTATTTAGAATGTATATAAATAAGAAAGAGAATCCGAGAGACCCTTTGTCCTTCATCCGATTTTGATTTCCTAATAAAATTGTGTAAATTTTGCATGAAAAGCTGAAGCTCAGAGTAATCCGAAAAATAAGAAAAATTCACCGTTATTGAGAACCAACCAAAACTAAAATCCTTAATCAGGTACCACAATGAAAAATCTTATAACCATCGGGTTGTTGCTAATTCTTACCATTACCGTTTAACGGCGAACCGGGTTATTACGGAAAATCCGATGGCTGGATTTCCACTATGTTCGGATGTTAGCTGGACAATAAAATAACCTCTGTAAAAAAGACAGTGGTGAAGAAGAATCAATAGAACCAAGAATCAAGAACCAAGAGCCAGGAACGAATGTCGCCTGCCTTTAAACCGCATGCTTATTGAATAATGCCCGCTGACCACAATATACCCCGTTTCATAATTGTAAGGGCTTCGGGCACATCGAAATCTTTTGCTTCATGTCCTAGCGAAGAATAGAATACGCGCCCTTTCCCATACTTTTTTTTCCAAACGACAGGTACCGTCACGCCGTTAATCCACCAGGCATAATCGCCGTTAAAGGTTGTGGTTGCCAGCACTTCATTAATCGGATCAACATGCATGTAATATTGCTCCGAATGCATTTTAAAATCTTTCAATCCTCTTGTGATCGGGTCATCATGATTGACGATGTTTACTTCATAATCTATTATTCCGCCAGGGTGTGCCACCCACTGGCCGCCAACCATGAATTGATAATTCGTGTTTTTTCTGAATGCATCTGCCAGACCGCCATGCCAACCGGCAATGTTAACGCCATTTTCAATGGCTGTCAGTAAGCCCTTTTCCTGTTCCTCTGAAATTTCAGACATCGTCATGCTTTGGATAATCAGGTCTAAAGAAGCCAAATACGTGCTGTCAGTGTACACATCAAGTGTGCTATCAACACGCACATCGAAACCTTGTTCTTTCAACCAGGGGACAAAAATATCCCGGCATTTGACCGGTTCATGTCCGGCCCAACCACCCCAGACAAACAAAGCTTTCATTTTACGTTGTTCGTGTGTTTTTTCCGGTTCCCTGGCCGATGTGGTAACTGTAAGGAATAATGCTGATAGTAGCAATGAGAAAACTACCAACTTAGTTTTTGAAATTTTAACCATAAATCATCTCCTTTTTTTTATGATCATCAGACTAGTTTCTTTTGTATATTTACTATTACAATAATATAAATAATAATTCGATAATACTTTATGGAATTAGCGAAGCAACATTTTGCCATTGGAAAGCAAAGTATGAGAGAAAAATACAGATTTTTTACCTGGCCCGTGCAAATATTCTCTTCGCACCGTCCACCTCAGTTTCATCAAGGATCAGGGTATCAGCGGCAAGGGAGAAATTCACCGACTTGACATATTCATCTTCCTGGGTAAAAAGCCGCAGGGGTGATTCGGTGCCGTTATCGTATTTGATGGTTTCAAACCAGTAGGTTCCCGAACTCTCCGGGAGGAAATTACGGTACGTTTCAAACGATCCGTTATCTTTAAAGATCAGATGTACCGAATAGCCGAGGGAATCGGGATTCATGACATAAGGAATGCCGGAGACCGTGTAATAATATACCGATTCAATCCAGTTCCATTGACCAAGGATCTGCTTCTCAGACTCCGACAGGCTGAGGTCTTCCCTGTTTTCACAGGAAAATGCCAGCGCAAGGAAGACGACCGGAACAGCTGCAAGTTTACTGATCTTCATAACGCGTAGACTTTGGTATTATGAATAGACAAATATTTTCAAAAAAGGTTGCCTGATGCTGTAGGTTTTTTGATTATTTTCCATAATTTCCGCTCCCTGTTCATTCTATAAAAATGATCCGTCCTGTAATATATTTGCCCGTCAGTCGTGTTATAATAAATAACAAAAATCATGCTAAAAATAGTTTTCCCCCTCCTGTTTTTTTATTCCTTGAACCTGGCAGGACAGAGCAAAAGCATTGACCAGTTCAGAAAAGAATTCAAAGAGGATAACAATGTATTTATCTACAGCAGTACCCTGCAAATGCTCAATTCAGAGAACAATCCCGAATTTGCCGACCTGACGAAAGACATTGAGGAGATCCGGGTGCTGAACTATACCAAAGCCGGCCGGAAATTTACCACAGACCGGATCACCGCCCTGAAAACCA
>JAGDMB010000427.1 GCA_017860375.1 Bacteroidota bacterium
GAGGACAAGGGAAAGGTGGTTGAATTGCTTATGCTGGTGGGAGGAAAGGATCAAAGCGCGCTGATCTGCATTCAGGGAATCATCGACATGAAAAGCATAGGCAAACTGGCCAAGGGCATGGATATTGACGGTATGGAAAACCTTGAAAAAATCGATGAATAACCCTCATTCGAAAGGCTGATCCCTGCCGAAATCAGGACGGTATTGACCCGGGCTGTCAAGCTCCTGGAGCCATCCGTTGCTGAATCCAAGGGAATCCATCTCTGCCACCACACTTTCATACTCCTCCGGCGTTATCCTTCTCTGCAATTCCGGAGGACAGTCCATGCCCTCAGGCGGATAATACTGTGCCATCAGGGAAATATGAACCAGGGGAGACAATTCCTCCGCAATCCACCGCAGGATTTTTTTGCTTTCTTCTGCCATCCCAGGCAGAACCAGATGCCGTATGATCAGGCCCCTCAGCGCAATTCCGGTATCACTGAGTATTACCGAACTTCCCATTTGCCGGTACATTTCCCTGACGGAACGCTTCACCGCATCGGGATACTCTTTTGCTCCTGAATACATGCCGGCAATTTCGGGATCCATGTACTTAAAATCAGGAAGATACACATCAATTTTTGACTCAAGTGCCTGCAGCCTTTCCACCCTGTCATATCCGTTTGTATTGTATACCATGACCGGATGTAAACCTTCTTCATGCAATGCATCCATAATGGCGTGAACATGGGGTAAATAATGCGTGGGCGATACAAATCCAAGCGATTCACAGCCAAGTTCCAGCAAACCGGTTGTTTTTTTTACGATTTCCTTAAGCGAGGAAATTTCGATCCGACAGAGGGATTCATTGCGGCTGATCTGGTAATTCTGGCAGTATACGCATTGCAGGTTGCAGTGCGGAAAGAAAATATTGCAGATCCCGAATTTACCACTGATGACGGGCTCTTCGCCCCTGTGAATGCAAATGGATGCGGTGCGGTACACGGCATCACTTTTGCAATACCCGTTGCTTCCTTCGAGCCGGTTTACCCTGCAGGTGCGGGGACACAATGTACAGCTTTTTAATTCAGGAAACATACCGTTGACAAAGCTGCTAAAAAAACAGAATGAAAACAACGAATCGTGAATTGGTAGTTTCTCTTTTTATTTTATCTTTGCACCGCTTTCGGTCCGTAGCTCAGCTGGTAGAGCACATGACTCTTAATCATGGGGTCCAGGGTTCGATCCCCTGCGGACCGACACGAATGGTCAGACTCTTCAAAAGAGATCTGACTTTTTTAATGTCATTTTCTGAACAAAGATATCCTGGAATTCCGGCTGGGATTCCAGCGGAATCTGATGCGTTTTATTCAGGATATCTTCCACTGTATTTTCTTCCGTGAAAAGAAGCATTTTTGCTCCAATCAACGCGGTATTTCCGGCTTTTATGATTTTCTCCTCAGGAAATTCAAGCAATCCGACTTCGACCGCATGGCTTACCGTAATAAAATATCCAAAACCTCCTGCAATAAAAACCTTTTTCACATCGCGGTGCGATTTCTTGAGAAGGGTCAGTAAAATATGAATACCGGATGTTATGGCCGCCTTTGCCAGGACAAATTCATAAATGTCTTTCTGGGTTAGTTTGAGGGTCCGCGTAATGGCAATATCTGCCTGATGCGATAAGAGCTGACCGGATTCGCTTATCTTCCCGGCTGCCTTCAGAACCGCCACTGCATCAATCAGACCGCTGCCGCATATGCCTCTCGGGCTTACATTCCCAATCACATGAACGCCCAGTTTATTTCCGACCGGAAAAACGGAAGAGACGGCACCGGCGACTGCCCGCATTCCCTGGCTGATCTGCATGCCCTCAAAAGCAGGGCCTGCTGCTGTTGATGCGACCATTATACGATCACGGTTACCCACCGCAATTTCGCCATTGGTCCCGAGGTCAATGAAAACCGTCAGATCATCGGAAGTGTCCATTCCGGTTGCCATTATTCCTGCCACCACATCACTGCCAACAAAGCCGCCTATTATGGGCTGGAAGACAATCTCCGTGGCTTCCGGAAGGGCCCAACCCAATGCGTCTGCCTCAAACGATTTCCTTGCTCTTTCCTTTGTCGTAAAGGGAAATTGAGAGAGCGGATACACATCCGTCCCCGAAAAAAGATGGTGCATTACCGTATTGCCCACCATAAAAATCTTCTGCGGAACACATCCATTTCGTACCACCATGCCCTGAATGATTTGTCCTATTTGGTCCCGGATCAGCCGGCTTAATTTTGCCAGGCCGGCCGGACTCAGGGCATAACTGATGCGCGACATGATATCGGCACCGTATTGGCTTTGTCTGTTAACAGCCGTTACCGCATCGATCACATGACCGGTAGACAGGTCCACCAGATGCATGACCAATGTGGTAGTTCCCAGATCTATGGCTATACCATATCCCGATGAAGGCGTAAAAGCAAAAGGGGAATTATCTGCAAGAATCAGGTCACCAAAAGGAAAAACTTCAAGTGTAACGTCTTGACTGATAAAACTTTTGCATGCAAGTCTCCATTCCGGACCCAGGCCCTTTTGTTGGAGCAGGGCCTTGTATTCGGCTGATGTTTCCAATTCTCCTCCAAGGATCCTTATTTTACAGTTGAGACAGGTTCCTTTGCCGCCGCAGGGAAATTCAATGCCATATTCAGGTAAAAGGTCCATCACGGGGGTTCCCGAAGC
>JAGDMB010000109.1 GCA_017860375.1 Bacteroidota bacterium
GTGGCGCAATTCCACCCACAGTATTCTGTTGGCAGTGAATCGGCCATGCCCTTTTCACCCTTGCAAACCCGGGTATTCGAAAATATTTTATACCTGCATTTGCCAATTTGGGCGTTCAGGAAAATAGCGATCCTTTCCTGCTGTTGCGAATCAAGAGGCATTCTCAAACGGTAGCGCATTCCCGAAAAACGGTTTCCAAATGAAATCCGGGCAGGGACCAACCGTACCTGCTTTTCCCTGTTGAAAACGAATTTTCTCGTTGCCTGATCAAAAAAGAATGCTTCAACCACCAAAGCCTTCTGCAATGCTTCTTCCGGATTATTTCCGGTGGCACCCTGCACCACAATAGCCGCATGGCCGAATTTACGGCCGGAAGAAACCTTGCTGCTGCCGGGCAGCCAATTGAGATTTGGACGGATAAGAATATCGCCGGGCTGAAGGGTGAATTTCCCGTTCTTCGAATCGAACAGGGCTGCTGAAGTGCCTGACCGGTTGCTGATAGCCACGTACACGGCCATGAAAAGGAGGAGAAAAAGGGCCGTTGCCGCTAGTCCTGTTCGTTTTTTAAGCCCTGACGGTCTGTTCATTCAGTTTAAATTTCTGCCGGACAAGATTATTTAGTGCCCTGAATACGAGATACGATAGAATTTCGTAGAGCGCAATGGCTAAAAAGGGAAAGATGATGTAATACAAATGCAGGGCCCAGTTTCCGTGTATCAGGCCCAGAACAAGAGGCCTTGCCCCGGGCGTGCTAATCTCACGCCATTGCATCGTATAATAACCGGTATATTCCAGGACAAGCAGAAAAACAAAATATACAACCCATGCCAGAGAAAGCCTAAGGAGAAAACGATTTTCTTTTCGCACAGTGGCATGGTAAAAAAGCAGGTACACAAAGCCACCGATCGACCACAATCCAAAGGCCCCTATATTCAGTCCTTTGGTATTGAAGATTTCAAAATTGTATTTATACTGGTAATTTCCAACCCAGATAAACGCAAGAGTCAGGGAGGAAAAAAGCATGAGTGACCAGGCGGGCAGGGATTCAACTTTCTTTGCATTGGATTTTAATAAAAGGAGAGCGTTGCAAAGCATGGCCCCTGAGACTCCAACGAAAACATCCATTACCAGATCATTGTATCGTTCGGGTTTGAAGATGTTCAGCGCAAAGTATATAAAGGAGACTTCGAGAATTTCATAAAGCACAATAAAGAAGCCCAGCCAGAACCATTTGCGTTTCCAGCCAAGGGCTGCAAGAATAAGGAACACAATCATCCCGGACCAGAAATGTGCGATCGACCAGAAATCAAAAAACACAAATCCCTTTTCATATATCATGGTATACAGAAACGCTGTATGCTCAATTGCCCATTGTCTGAAAGCTCCATCCGTCATAGATTTTCTGTAGAATTAGGGGTTGTTATTCTTTTTCTGTGTCCAGCCGTCATCAACCGGAACGATACAATATACGCAATAAGCCAGAAAGCCATGTTGACCATTACCATATACATAAATCCCATCCCGAAGGTAAATAACAGAGAAATCAAAACAAAAAGGACGTTCAAATAGGCTGCTATGAAAAAAGCCCGCAACCGTATTTCATTTGTTTTTTCATTTTCATCCTTTTCTTTCGTAAAGGCTATAAGGAATATACCAAGCATAAAAAAGATACCCGCCACCTCTTCGATGAGTTGGTTTTTTATAACCTGCATGAATTTCAAGTCAAGGTAATGGGAATATATAGCCAATACATTTCTTTTCAACAGTTCGGGTTTGTACCCGAAATAAAACCGAATGAAGGCCAGGATGATGCCGGCAGCAGCTAATATAAAACCCAAAGGCCTTAATCCTTTGGGTAATAAAAATGAAAACCTTTTCATCTTATGAAAAATGACTTTTATTCCTTGTAATTTTTAAATATACTTATTTTCCCCAAACAAGTTTCAACAAAATATATTTTGTTATGTACATACATGTCTGCATATAATTATTTTCTTTCAGGATTAATAGGACATCCTTATCCCCACAATTCCAAGCACAATCAGCAGAGCGGATGCCAGTCGGAAAAGGTTCATGGGATCATTGAATACCATGATCCCCAGCATCAGCGTACCCAGTGCTCCAATACCCGTCCATATTGTATAGGCAATGCCGATGGGAATTTCTTTCTGGGCAAGCCATAAAAAGTAGCCGCTCAGTGACATGGAAAGGATGGAAAATCCAATCCAGAGAAATTTGTGTGAAGTAGTCTGGGACAGCTTAAAACCCAGCGGCCAGCCGATCTCAAAAATACCGGCAATGATCAGTTTCGTCCAGTCCATGGATACAATTTTTAAAATTTGTTCAAAGTAAAGAAAAAGGCTGGATAAAATAAACTTGGGAAAGCGAAGAAAGGCCTTTCGGAAATCGATAATGACGGTTGATCCAGAAAAAACCCGGCATGGAATGAAAAACCAGCGGGGCAATGGAGCAACAGAGCATTGGAGCTATGAAGCAATAGGGAAATGGAGCAACATTCTCAGGGTCCATAGTGCTCCATACCCGTCCATATCGTATAGGCAATACCGATGGGAATTTCTTTCTGGGCAGGACATAAACAGTGGCCGATCCGTGCAAGGTTTGCTCATTACCTTAGATCCCCTCAATCTTCTTGAATTTTGGCACCAGGAAATGCATTACGGCCCAGGCTATGAGATAGGCAAGTGCGCAAAATACAAAAACGATGGTGTAGGCGACGGTCATATTCCCTTGAACGATAGGTACCTGTAAAGCCTTGAGCTGCTCAAACATGCCCGGATCAACTGCCTGCAACTGTTGTATCACTTCGGCAGGAAGGCTGCCCAGTTCGACTTTATCAAGAATGATACGATCATTATGCTTGTTAACCAGGGTAAGGGACCGTATCTGTTCGACGTATCCTCCCAGGTTGTGTGCCTGTGCTTCCACCCATGATTTGGCAATACCGGCATGACGGTACCCGTCAAAAAGCCAGCCGGAAGATTTGGTGATGAGGATACCACCCAAACCTCCTGCCATACCGCCGATTCCGGTTACGCTGGCAACGGCTTTTTTTGGAAACATATCGGAGACCGTTGTAAATATGTTGGCCGACCAGGCCTGGTGTGCCGCTGTGCCAAAACCAATAATGATTACAGGCAACCAGAAGTTAATACCTCCAAGATACCGGGCAGACAAAACGATCAGCGGAATCACAGCGATGATCAGCATGGCTCTCATCCGGCCGGCATAGGGCTCATACCCCCTTTTAATGAAATACATGGGAAACCATCCTCCGGTAATGCTGCCCAGAGTGGAAATTGAATATAGAACCGCGAGAGGAAACATGACCTGCGTTCCTGTCATGCCATACTGTGCCTTCAAATAGGCAGGTAACCAGAATAAGTAAAACCACCAGACGCCATCCGTCATGAACTTTCCGAAACTGAATGCCCAGGTTTGCTTGTAGTTGAGCAGTTTAAACCACGAAACCTTTTCTGTTTTTTCCAAAACCTGTGCATCTGAGTTGTCCACATTGTCACTGTGTATATAGGCGTATTCCTCTTTACCGATATGCTTGCTGCGGGCAGGTATTTCATAGAGCCAGAACCAGAAGATCAGCCATGAAAAACCGATGCCTCCGATGATCAGGAACGCTGCCTGCCAGCCCAGGTGTTCAGCTATCCAGGGTACGGTAAGGGGAGCAATGATGGCTCCCACATTGGCGCCCGAGTTAAAAATACCGGTAGCAAGCGCTCTTTCTTTCCTGGGAAACCATTCAGCGATTGTCTTTATAGCAGCCGGGAAGTTTCCTGATTCACCAAAACCAAGAACACCCCGGGCAATCATGAAACCTCCGGTACCTTTTGCCAGGGCATGTACCATGGCACCCACCGACCAGACGATCAGTGACCAGGCATACCCCATTTTGGTACCAAGCCAATCCACAATGCGGCCTGCAAAAAGCATTGAAATGGCGTACACAAATTGAAAAACAGACACGATGTTGGCATAATCGGAATCACTCCAGTTGAACTGCACTTCAAGCCTGTCTTTGAGCAGGCTGAGCACCTGCCTGTCGAGGTAGTTTACCGTGGTGGCAAAAAATACCAGTGCACATATCGTCCAGCGATATTTGCCGATTTTTTCATTGAGTTCCTTGATCATGGGATGGTACTTAATTAATTTCAAATGCGATGTCGGCAGGGTGTAAAATCCCCCTGGGATTACTCGCACCCGCAAAGCCGGTCCGCAAGGCCGCTCGTGATCCCAACTGGCTGTTCAACATAAAGGAACGCACAAGGCGACCTCCATCATTGGTGATCCAGTTGGGATTTCCCGCACCCGCAAAGCCGGTCCGCAAGGCCGCTCGTGATCCCAACTGGCTGTTCAACATAAAGGAACGCACAAGGCGGCTTCAATTATTGGTGATCCAGTTGGGGTTCATCGATTCGGAAAACGTATCCGACGCCTTTATTCAAATATACGCAATGGCAGCGGCTGGCCGGCAGACAAACTATCGGATTGAGGTAGACAGATTATCCTTTAATGCCGGCTATGATCTCAAGCACTTGCCGGGTATTGGCTTCAACTGCTTTGTAATCTTTATTCCTGATCATCTCTTTTGTGATGAGTTTTGATCCCATCCCCACACACCAGACGCCGGCTTTGAACCAGGCAGAAAGGTTTTCTTTGGTGGCATCCACACCTCCTGTGGGCATTATACTGGTCCATGGCATCGGCCCCTTCACCATTTCCACAAATCGAGGTCCACCCACTTCCGCACCGGGGAAGATTTTTACCACTTCAGCACCCAGTTCTTCGGCTTTTGATATCTCGGAAACCGATCCGCATCCGGGTGACCATAATACCTTTCTGCGGTTGCAGACCCTGGCTATTTCTTCATTCAATACAGGTGAAACGATAAAATTGGCTCCCAGTTGAATATACATTCCGGCTGTTGCAGCATCCACCACCGAGCCGGCGCCCATGATCATATCGGGCATTTCCTTTATTACGAAATGGTTCAGTTCACGGAATACATCCTGGGCAAAATCTCCCCGGTTGGTAAATTCAAAGATTCTGGCTCCGCCCGTGTAACAGGCGGTTACAACATTTTTACAAACTGCAATATCCGCATGGTAAAAAACCGGAACAAGTCCCGATTCTTTCATCTTCAAAGCAGTTTCAATTCTGGTAAATCGTGCCATCGTGTTTTGTATTTTTACAGAATTATCGTGATACGCGGCCGGATGCATCACCATGCATGAGTTTTTCAACTTCGTCAATGGTAACCAGGTTAAAATCGCCTGGTATAGTGTGTTTGAGGCAGGAGGCTGCAACGGCAAAATTCAGTGCTTTCTGGTCATCCATAGGATAAGTCAGAAGGCCATAAATAAGACCTCCCATGAAAGAATCACCGCCGCCGACACGGTCAACAATATGGGTAATATCATACTGAGGACCCTGATATAGTTTCCTGCCATCATAGAGCACTCCCGACCAGGTGTTGTGGTTTGCATTGATCGAACCTCTCAGTGTAATGATCACCTTTTTGGCCCTGGGGAATTGCTTCATAAGTTGCCGGCAAACCGATTCATACGCAGCCGCCTCCACCTGTCCTCCTGAAACGCCTGCTCCTTCAGGCTTGATCCCGAATACTTTTTCGGCATCTTCCTCGTTGCCCAGGATGATATCGCAGCCGGCAACCAGCTCTGGCATGATCTCCGAGGCTTTTTTACCGTATTTCCAGAGATTTTTGCGGTAGTTAAGGTCAGTCGAAACGGTGATCCCTTTGCGATTGGCAGCCTGAATCGCTTCGAGGCACAGGCGTGCCGTGCTTTCAGAAAGGGCGGGAGTGATACCGGTCCAGTGAAACCAGGTAGCCGGTTCCAACACCTTTTCCCAGTTGATCATACCCGGTTCCATGGTACTGATGGAGGAGTGAGCGCGGTCATAGATTACCTTACTGGCACGGTTGACGGCGCCTGTTTCGAGGAAATAGATACCAAGCCGTTCTCCGCCCCAGGCAATGTTTCCGGTACCGACGCCGTATTTGCGAAGCGTCATGGCAGCTGCATGTCCGATATCATTGTCGGGCAGACGGGTGATGAATTCAACCGGAATGCCATAATTCGCGAGCGAAACCGCCACATTGGCCTCACCGCCGCCGAAACTGACGTCCAACCGGCTGGCCTGCACAAAACGTTCAAAACCGGGTGTGCTCAACCGCAGCATGATTTCACCAAAGGTCACTACATGGTCCATTTTCTTAATCTGTTAAAAGTCCCTTTTCTGCTTATTTCTCAGTCCCTTCCCGGGGGGTGCAGGATTGGGTTTTCCGAATCCTCTTCATCCCATTATCACCTCCACCTGGTGTTTCGTTCCTTTGGCCTGCAAAGGTATTGCATTCCCTTCGACCTTCTTCCCGTCTAATGTCAGGATTTGAACACCGTGGCACACACCTTTCGGGTTTTTGACGGTTATGGTGTATTCAGCACCCCGGAATTTGCGTTGAAGGGTGAATTCTTTCCAGGACTTTGGAATGCAGGGATTGATCACCAGCCCGTTATAACCGGGTTGAATGCCGAGGATAAACTGACTGATGGTGTAAAAATTCCATGATGCTGTTCCGGTGAGCCACGAATTTTTTGCCTCGCCGGGCCGGAAGGCGTCCTTGCCTGCAATCATCTGGGAATACACATAGGGTTCGGTTTTATGCAGATCACTGATATCCTCGAGATAGGACGGACATATTTTGCGGTAATATTCCCAGGCTTCATCGCCACGGCCGATCACGGTTTCTCCAATGATCACCCAGGGATTGTTATGGCAGAATACACCTGCATTTTCTTTATATCCTGCCGGATAGGAGGAGATTTCCCCGTATTCAATATAATACTTCGTAAAGGCCGGATTGTTCAGTACAATGCCATGCTCACAGTCGAGGCGTTCCTTAACCGAATCAAGTGCTTTTTTACACAATCCCTCTTCCTTGCCGATACCGGCCATGGTGCACCAGCCATTGGATTCAATAAAGATCTTCCCTTCCTCATTTTCCTTGCTGCCAATTTTGCGGCCATAGTAATCATAAGCGCGGATAAACCATTCTCCGTCCCATCCGTGTTTCCTGACGGCTTCGGCCAAATCTTCCACATGCCTGTGTGCCCGTTCCGCTTCGTTGTTTTTGCCCAGCTGCCTGCATAGTTCAATGTAATCGCGGCCGCATACAACGAACAATCCCGCGATCATCAGGGATTCAGCTTTCGAACCCTCGGATTTATTTTCCGTGGTCTGAAAAGATTCATTCGGGTCATTCGAAAAACAATTCAGGTTCAGGCAGTCATTCCAGTCGGCACGTCCGATAAGCGGCAGTTTATGCGGTCCAAGGTTGTGTATCACATGGTCGAATGATACCGTAAGATGATCAAACAGCGTTTTTGCCACCGACATATCATTATCAAACGGCACCATTTCATTGAGGATATCAAAATCACCGGTTTCCTTAATA
>JAGDMB010000428.1 GCA_017860375.1 Bacteroidota bacterium
AAAGAGGGGCCGGATCAAAACAAAATAATGAGGGATGACCGCTTTTTCTGAGGTGAATTTGAAATGAATTATCTTTACCGGTGCAGGAATTCTCCAACGGTATGTTGAAAATCCCGTCGGGGTATTTGCCGGATTAGTATTGAATCAATTATAAAAATGAACGTCAGATGAAAGACCCGATACCCTCCCGTGAAGAAGCCTGGCACCTCCTTGCCCGGTATAATCAAAGCGAAAGCCTGATCAAGCATGCTCTTTCCGTAGAGGCTGTGATGCGGCACTTTGCCGGGATCTTTAACGAGGATATTGAAAAATGGGGCATCATAGGTTTGATCCACGACCTGGATTATGAAAAGTATCCCGAACAGCATTGTTCCATGACAAAAAAGATCCTGGAAGAAGAAAAGTGGCCCGATGATTATATCCGTTCTGTTCTGAGCCACGGCTGGGGCATCTGTTCCGATGTCGAACCCGTGCACATCATGGAGAAGGTGTTGTTCACCATTGATGAGTTGACGGGACTTGTGACCGCCTCTGTGCTGGTGCGTCCGACGAAGTCTATTCTGGACATGGAGGCAAAATCGGTCAGGAAAAAATGGAACATGAAAAATTTTGCTGCCGGGGCCAACCGGGAAGTTATCGAAAAAGGGGCAGCCATGATGGGAAAAGATCTTGATTTTGTAATTGAGGAAACCATCCGTGGTATGAGGAAGGCTGCGGATGCGATCGGATTAAAGGGAGGGGTAAATGTTGACCAGTAATCGGTAATCGGTAAGTCAGTAAACAGTCCTCACCCCGGCTCTTCGAGCCGCCCCTCTCCACCCTGGAGAGGGGGCAAGTCAAAATAACGATGGATGAGGAAAGAAGACAAATATTTCCTTAATTTTTTCTAAATGGTGCTATTTTTTTACCTTTAATGCCAGGTTAAATAATGTGACAGGTCGCAGCGATTTGTCAGCTTAATAATTTTATTCATCATGAAGCGCAGAAACTTTATAAAAACATCCGGTATCCTTACGGCAGGCAGCTTGCTGATGGCACCTGCAAACGCTATTGGATTTTCGGGCCTGTCCGTTAAAAAACGGGTAGCCCTGGTAGGAACCGGCAGCCGGGGAACGACCATGTGGGGAAAATCACTCGTGGAGGATTATGGTGACCTGCTTGAATTCGTCGGATTATGTGATATTAATCCCGGAAGGCTTTCGTTTGCGAAAGAATTCATGGGCGTTTCCTGTCCGGTATTTACCGATTTCACGGAGATGATGACGAAGGTAAAGCCGGATATTGTGATTGTGACCACGGTGGATGCGACCCATGACGAATTCATCGTCAAAGGGATGGAGATGGGCGCCGATGTGATAACCGAGAAGCCCATGACCACGGATGAAATGAAATGCCAGCGGATACTGGATGCAGAAAGAAGGACCGGGAAGAAACTCAGGGTAACCTTCAATTACCGGTATGGCACGTTGTTTACCAGGATCAGGGAATTGCTGGCAGAAGAACGGGTAGGGCGGATCACCTCCGTGGATTTTCACTGGTATCTGAATACCTATCATGGGGCAGATTATTTCAGAAGATGGCACAGCCTGCGGGTTAAAAGCGGTACGCTTTTATTGCACAAGGCCAGCCATCATTTCGATTTGCTGAACTGGTGGATAGACTCAGACCCGGTTGAAGTAAATGCTTACGGGAAACTGGAGCATTATGGCAAGAACAATGCATTCAGAGGCCCCAAATGCCGTTCCTGTCCACATGCAAAAACCTGCAAGTTTTACTGGGACATTACCAGGAATGATTTCTACATGAAAGCATACGTTGCCAATGAAAGCCATGACGGATATATCCGCGACAACTGTGTATGGCGTGAAGAGATCGATATCTTTGACAAGATGGCCGTTCAGGTCAAATATGCCAATGATGTCCAGGTAAGTTATTCCCTTACCACCTATTCTCCCTATGAGGGTTTGACAATCGCTTTCAACGGGATGAAAGGGCGGATCGACAGCTGGCAGGACCTGCCCTGGCGTGAAAAGGAAAAGCTGGACCAGGCTGAGCGGCATACCAAGGAAATGGATCAGCATGCTAAGGAAGAAGAGGCCTTTGATGAAATTGTTGTCTCGGATAATTTCGGAGAATCGAAGATAATACCAGTTCCCAGGGTCAGGGGGGGTCACGGAGGCGGCGACAAGCGCCTTAAGGATCAAATCTTCCGGGATGAAACGATATCCGATCCGTTACACCATTCGGCCGGTTCGCGTGACGGGGCTATGTCTATATTACTAGGTGTTGCGGCTCGAAAGAGTATTGATGAGGGGCGTCCGGTGAGGATTGAAGAACTGACGGATCTGAAGCCGCATATTACTCGGGGAAGATAATATTATGATTTGAACATAAAATACACCGCTCCCACCATGCAGAGTCCGGCCCATAAATAATTCAACCTGAGCGGTTCCTTCAGATAAAGAATACTGAAAGGAATAAAAACACTGAGGGTAATGATTTCCTGCATAATCTTTAACTGGCCGACACTTAGCTGTGAATTGCCGATACGGTTGGTAGGCACCTGCACAAGATATTCAAAAAGGGCGATCCCCCAGCTCAGCAAGGCAGCAATTATCCAGGGATAAGCTTTCATGTTTTTCAGGTGGCCATACCATGCAAAAGTCATAAAAACATTACTGACTGTCAGACCAAGCACAACGGTTA
>JAGDMB010000110.1 GCA_017860375.1 Bacteroidota bacterium
CCCGAGTTCGGCATGGAACTTATTTATGTCAAGCGTGGAATTGTCCATCTGTCTGCCGTCATAAAAACCATCCATATCCACCCGGATGTTTTCAGCTGATTTGGGAAGGCCCGGGTAACTGAACATGGCATCCTGGATAAGCAGTTTTATGCCGGCATTCGGCATCATTGTTTCGTTATAGGTCCCTTTCACGTAACCGTCAAGCTGCAGTTTCCCGTTCGTTTTCAGTCCCTGGAAATCTTTCATGTAAAGGGCCGGTACCAGCGACAAAACAGATTTGAAATCCGTCCGGGCCAGACCGTATTTCAGGTCGACCCCTATGTCTTCTTCATTGGGCATGCTTATGTTCCCATCGAACTTAAGCAGCAGGTCATTCAACGAGATTTCATTCTCCTTAAGGACATACAATGCGTTTTTAAGGTCTGCATCCACGCTGATCCTGGCCTTTAAGGATGCATCTTTAAGGTAACGGATACCGTCCATCACAACGTTGACGAGGTCGGTGGACGCAAGGATATCAAGCCGTGAAAAGTCCTGTGCCAGATCCCCGGTAAGAAGGAAATCAAAATTTTTGGTGGAAGCCGACATATGGCTGCTGTCATCCCTGTAGGTTATAGCGCCGTCGATGATCTCAAACCGCTTCAACTCAATTTTCGTGGTGAATTCACTGACGGAAGTATCGGTTTCTTCCTCGGCACCGGCCTTTGTTATATCCCAGTTGACTTTACCCGACGGAAGAACATGGGCATATACCACAGGCTTGTCGAGAATTATTTTCCTGACTTTTATGTTTTCCATTTTAATGGCGCTGATCAGATCAACCGTTGCATCAAATGAATTGAATTTCACAAGGGTGTCTTTTTCAAACTCGTCAAGGCCAATGACAGTTAAGGATCTCAGGCTTACACTGACATTTGGAAAACTCTTTATCAGGGAGAGCCGCAGCCTGTCGAAATCCACCCGGGCATTGATATTCTTGTTGATCTGCTCTTTGGCAATTTTCAGGATCTTGCCCTGAAAAGCAAAGGGAACAACGAGAATCAGAGCAAACAGAATGGCCAATACGATAACCGTGATTTTCAGAAACTTTTTCATGGCGGGTATTTTTTAATACCGTTAAAATTACAAATTATACGGCAAAAATCGGAAATAAAATTATCCCGGTTCCAGGGTCTTGTCTCTTGGTTCTTGGTTCTTGGTTCCTGGTTCCTGGTTCCTGGTTCATATGTTACCTGGTCCTCTTCCTGTTGATATCAAAATGAAATTTTTCCCGGGGTTGAAATACCCCTGATAATCCTTTTTGTTTACCTTTATCCGCACAGAAACAATTGCAGCACATGCTGAAGAATCTGGTTATAGAGAATTATGCCCTTATACATGAGCTGAATATTTCGTTTGGTAAAGGACTTACAATAATCACCGGTGAAACCGGTGCCGGTAAATCCATCATGCTGGGTGCCCTCGGATTGATCCTGGGCAAACGGGCGGATACCTCCGTTTTATACGATAAGGGTAAAAAATGTATTGTGGAGGGGCTTTTCGACATCAGCAAATACAGCCTTACGCCTTTCTTTCTGGAGAATGACCTCGATTATGACAGCCAGGTGATCATCCGCCGCGAGATTGCCGTCTCCGGGAAATCGAGGGCTTTTATCAACGACATCCCGGTGACGCTGGAGGTATTGACCGGGCTGAGTGATCAGCTGATCGATATTCACTCGCAGCATCAGCATCTTAACTTACATGATTACGGATTTCAGCTGAAGGTGGTGGACAGTTATGCCGGTACTCTTGACCTTCGCGCGAAATACCAGACCGAATACGAATCCTTAAAAGCCTTGCAACGGCAGCTGGATCAGCTTAAGGAAGAAGCCGATAAATCAAAAGCGGATCTCGATTATTTCACGTATCAGGCGGGTCAGCTCGGTGAGGCGAACCTGTCGGACGGAGAGCAGGAGGACCTTGAACTTGAGCTTCAAAAACTTACCCATGCCGAAGAAATCAAAGCAGCTTTGCTCGCGGCCATGACCCTGCTTGCAGGCGAAAGCAATTCCCTGATTGCTAACCTGAAAGAGGCCATGGATCATCTTTTGCGTGCAGGCAAGTACCTGCCCCTGTCGGGTGAGATTGCGAAACGGTGTGAAACCTCGTATATTGACCTGAAGGATGCTGCCGCAGAAATTGAGAACCAGTACGAAAAGATCGACCATGACCCGGAACGCATGGCCCTTGTAAAAAACAGGCTTGATCTGCTTTACGGCCTTGAGCAGAAACACAGGAAAGCATCCGTAAAGGAGCTCATGGACCTTCAGCAGGAACTTGAAAGCAAAATCCTTACCATTACCGGCTACGATTCAATCCTTGAAGAAACAATAGCCCGGCTGGATGAAAAAAGCAAAGCCCTTCGGCAGCTGGCTGAAAAACTCTCACGACGGCGCACGGACTCCTTTTCATCCATTGAAGGACAGGTGGTGGCCATGCTCCATGAACTGGGTATGCCCGGTGCCACCTTCTCCATAAAACACACGGCTTTGACCGATTTTGGCCCTGCCGGCACTGATCAGGTGCAGTTCATGTTCTCCGCCAACAAAAATGTGGCACCCCAGGATATTTCAAAAGTTGCATCGGGAGGGGAGTTATCAAGGCTCATGCTGACAGTCAAATCCCTGCTTTCCGAGGCTACCGGACTTCCTACCATTGTTTTTGATGAGATCGATACAGGTGTATCAGGAGAAGTTGCGGAAAAAGTGGGGAATATCATTAAAAGGATGGCCGGTAAAATGCAGCTGATCAACATCACCCATCTGCCCCAAATTGCCAGCAAAGGCGAAACCCATCTGCTGGTATACAAAACGGAAAGTGAACAGGCTACCGTCACAAAAATAAAATCGCTGACCCCCAAGGAAAGGCATCTTGAAATTGCCCGGATGCTCAGTGGAGAAGAAATAACGGCTGCAGCCCTCGAAAATGCGCGTGAACTCTTAAAAAACTGAAGCGCCTTTTTTCATTATTTAAAATTATTCTAAATAATTTTTATTAAAATACATCTTCAAACCGTACCTTTGCAGGTCATAAAAAAAATGAGTATGGCATATAATCTGTTACAAGGCAAGAAAGGAATCATCTTCGGAGCGTTGAATGATAAATCCATTGCCTGGCGAGTGGCCCTCAGGGCGCATGAAGAAGGTGCCTCGCTCGTGCTTACCAATACCCCGGTTGCCATGCGGATGGGCGAAATTAATACCCTTTCCGCCGCATGCAATGCTCCTGTTATACCTGCGGATGCCACCCGAATTGAGGAAATGGAAGACCTGATCAGGAAATCCATGGAACATTTTGGCGGTAAATTTGATTTTGTCCTGCATTCCATCGGAATGTCCCCCAATGTTCGCAAAGGAGTTCCATACGATGATATTAACTACGACTATTACCTCAAAACGCTCGATATTTCCGCTCTATCCTTTCACAAGGTGATCCAGGTATGCCGGAAACTGGATGCCCTCAATGAATGGGGTTCCATTGTGGCATTGTCCTATGTGGCTGCCCAGCGAACCTTGTTTGGCTATAACGATATGGCCGATGCCAAAGCTGTCCTTGAGTCCATCGCCAGAAGCTTTGGTTATATTTACGGCAGGGAGAAAAGGATACGGATCAACACCATATCACAATCCCCGACCATGACCACTGCCGGCAGCGGTGTTAAAGGAATGGATTCCCTTATTGATTTCACGGAGCGCATGTCCCCCCTGGGCAATGCGAATGCCGATGACTGCGCTGATTATTGTATCACCCTTTTCTCTGACCTGACCCGCAAGGTAACCATGCAGAACCTTTATCACGACGGGGGATTCAGTAGCATGGGTATGAGTGAAAAGGCAATGAACCAGTATGATAAGAGCTTCAGGGAATGCCCCTGAACCATAAACCGGATACTAAAATAGACCAATCTCCCACGATCAGGGCCACGATCGTGTTGGGAGTTTTGTATTTGTTTGCATGGTGATTTGTATAATTATTACATTTCAGAAGGGCAAATCAAACTGATTTGTTTTATTTATTTTTCGGTATATTTGAGAGGAATACATATCCGAATGAACCGTGGCAAACTATTCGAATGAAGAGATTATTGACGGAATCAGGAACAGGGATAATGCTATTCTTTTGTATATATATAAAACTTTCTATCCGATGGTCCGTGAATTGGTGGTTCGTAACAGCGGAAAGACGGATGATGCGAAAGATGTGTTCCAGGAAGCCATGGTGGTAATATTCCGGAAATCCCGCGAAGAAGAATTCAAGCTGCATTCCTCGTTTACCAATTACCTGTATACCATTTCCCGTTTCATCTGGTTGACCGCATTGAAAAGAAAGAGGGTATTCAGCAAGAAAATTACGGATTTCATACGGCCGATCGATATTGAATCAGAAGATATACTGGATATTGAGATCAGCATGGAACGAAAAGTGGTTCAGCAATATTTTGCCAGGTTGGGAAAGGACTGCCGGGAAATTCTGACCCTGTTTTATAATGAAATGTCATTCAGGGAAATCGCCCTGAAACTTGGAAAAGCCTCGGAAGAATATGTCAGAAAAAGAAAACATGACTGCAAGGAGCATCTGATCCGGATGATTAAAGCCGATCCGGAGATGAAGGATTTTTTTGAACGCTGAAGCTTTTTTTTAACCGTTTCCGATGCCGCCATGCCGACAGGAAAAATGCCACCAGTGCCGTGAGCAATACGAAAGGCAGGATTCTTAAATACAGCGGCACAAAAATAGCCTCCGTTTCACCGATCTGCAGGTATCCTGCCCAATAGTAAGGATGGGTTTTATGAGGGCTTGCGGATGCAAGGTATTTAATTTTTGCTTTCCGCAGGGCGTTGTTTTTTCCTTCTCCTTTTTTGATCTGGTGATAAAAGTGATGCATTATTTCAAGTCCCGATCTGTCCTCGACATTCCATAAGGTCATGATAAGGCTGGGGCAACCTGCATAAAGGAATCCCCGGGCCAGGCTCATGATGCCTTCCCCTTTCTGCAAAACACCGTCTCCGCTTCGGCACGCGCTGAGAACCACCATCCTGGCATTCAGCTGCATGTTATACAACTCATACGTATTGAGCAATCCCTCATCCGGTCCGTTCAGCCAGGGGGTGAAGACCAGTTTTGAAAACATGGGATTCCGGTTGTCGATTATGGTATGCATTGCAAGGTGCAGGATACCGTAATCGGAGGCGAACGTTTTAAAGGCTTTTTCCGTAGCCATCGAATCGATCAGTTTCCTTCCTTTCAGGATGTCGGTCACATACGATACCTCTTCATACGCACCGGGAAGGGGATTCAGATTTTCCATGCCGGTATGGGGATGAAAACGGGACCAGTACGCGGATGCATTGCCCTGGTATGCAGGAGCCATGGCCAGCACTTCCCGGTTTCTATGCATGCCTTTTTTCAGGGGATCCTTAACCAGAAGTGAAGCCGAGTAGGAGTATCCCAGCGAATATTTTTTCAGCAGGTAGCTCAGGTTTCTGTAATCCCTCGTTTCCGGACCGGGTACCTGATACAGCAAAATTTCAAAGGGAAGATAGGAAAGGATCTCATCAGGTACAAGAATGATTTTATCGGAAACGAGGTACTTTTCAACCGGCTTAAACAGGGTTTTATAAAGCTCATGCGAATAGGAACAAAACTTCCTGAAATGATCGGTCTTATGCTGTGTCGGATCAAAATCCTGCAACTGCTGCAAAATGCCTTCCAGCGCCGTATTAAATTTCTCATGCAGGGGCAGGGTCAAACAATAAATGCCTTTCCGGTTGAGAATGAATATACAAACGGATGTGTCCTCCATGTTGTATTCAACGAGGTTATATCCATGCACCAGGATTTTTTTAAGGTTTTTTTGCTGAATCAGGCTGCTGCGGTATTTTAATTCATAATACCGCGCATAGCTGCGCTCCAGCGAATCGATCAGGATCTCGTAATCCCTCTTCAGGTTCAGCAGGCTGTTTCGCCATTTCATCAGTTTCTGCGCATCCGGTAGTGATTTGCTTTCTTCTTCATATATCGTTTCTTCGGTTACGGAAATTTCGCGGAGAAGATCTTTCTCCTTTCGGCCGATCGATTCGGGAATGCCCCCGACCGATATGGCTGAATTGCTCTGAATGGAGGCAAGCAACAGGGTCGATTTGCTTCTTTCGCTGAATTCAAAAGCTTTGTAAAGATAATCGACTGTGGATGTCCTGGTAAAAAGCTCCCGGCAAACCGACATGGCCTCATTCAGCGTGGCTTTTTCATTCTCGGCCAGAAAAAGACGGCTGTCGTTGTTCAGGTAGCCTCTCCGGATGATTTCAGCAAGGCTGATGCATTGTTCATAGATGGCGAGGCTTTTCATGAGAAATTCCAGGGAATCCGTAGCGAAATACTTCAATTTATAGGTTTTTGCCATGGATTTCATGCTGACCAGGAGATGCTGCCGGGAAAGTATAGTTTTTGGCAGGGAACTCATGCCCGGGATGTATACAGCCTTGTCGGTATACAATGACAGGATGGATTGCTGATACCAGTATAAGGCTTTGTCATGTTGACCGTATAATTCATAGTACTTGCCCATGTTTACCTGCACTTCAGCAAGCTGTGGATTCCGGCTTCCCCATATTCCGTAACACAATGCCTGAGCCTCTTCAATGACCGGTTTTGCCAGGTCGGGTTTTTTCACATCAAGCAAAAGCCCCGAATAATCTGTCAGCAAAACGGCCAGGTCGACGGAATCCTGTTTGCTAATAACCTTTATCCCGGCAACGGCACGCTTAAAATATTCCTCCGATAAACTATACTGTTTCATTTCACGGTATGCATTCGCGATGTTGCCATATAATAAGGTAAGGTATGAGGATTCGATTTTCAGACTGAGTTCTATCGCCTTGTTGTATTGCTCAATGGCTTGAGGATATTTTTTCATTCGTTTGTAAAGCACGCCAAGTCCATTATATAATGTGATGATATTGGATTTGTTGATTTCGGAAAATTCTTTAATTTCCTTGATAAGCAACAACGCGTTGTTGTAATATTCCTCCGCTTTGCTGTAATCGCCTGTTGCCGAAAAGATCCTTCCTGACCTGGTATAGATGAAAATCAGGTACTCTAAATTATTTACCCCGCATGTTTTGTATATATTTTCTGCCCGGTGAATGAATTCAAAGGCTTTGTCGTATTGCCAGGTCTGGGAATAAAGCCCTCCCAGGTTCAACAGAGCAGGGATCAGGTCAGACGAATCGCGGGGATTGCACTTTAGCGAATAATCCATTGATTTCAAAAGATCGATCCGGGCAAGTTCCCATTCGCCATCCCGGAAATAATCCGCACCCGTGTTGTTCAATATTTTAGAACTGTCGCACCATTCTTTTTTTTCATCCTGTGAGAAAAGACAGATCGGTTTTCCCGGTAAAAACAGGAAGACCAGGAGGAGAAATCCGGAAACAGGTTTAAACCAAAAGCTTTCTGCCTCA
>JAGDMB010000111.1 GCA_017860375.1 Bacteroidota bacterium
GCCGTCGTATCGTTGTAAAGCGGATAGTCGAGTTTTGACGGGCCGTACTCGCTTCTGAAAATCAGGCGCAGTGAATGCTTGGGCGATTTTTCCGGAACCCTCCCTTCACCGCCCTGTATGCGGAGACCGCAGTTCACTCCGAAACTGTTTTCGGCATTTCCTTCCGGAATATATTCTGCCGACACCGGCCTTTCCCATCCTCTTCCGGTTTCCACCCCGTCCATACCGGTATAAATATAGATCCCGCCCACTTCCTCGGAAATTGAATCGAGAAAAAGATTGTGCTTGTCCGTTACCACCGAAAGGATAGGAATGGATAAAAAGGCTTTCTTCATGGAATCGGCATACAGCGGATTGGCATATACCTGCGGATCCATGCCGTAATCGGCAATGGCATTTCCGGTAAGGGTTTTATAGGGGCCCCAGTATTCAGGATACCCTTCCCTCTGGTCGGGATGCCGGATCACATCATCAAGAAAAAAATACGTATGGGTAACGGATTCACCCGGGATTGATCCCTTGTATATTATGGCCCTCAAGGGTGTTGTGGAAACTATGTCTATGGGTGATGAATAGGTCATCCCGTGTATCAGGGTCGGTACACTTCCGTCGGTGGTATACCGGATGATGCCTCCGGCTACGCTGGTGGAAAGGGTAACAACGACCGGACTGGTGTATATTCCCCTGTTTGTGCTGAACCCTGGGGGAGGGATAAACTCTCCGGCACTATCCATACTGTCCGGCGTGGGTGTTTTCATAAATGGGAATTCACCACCGATGAACCCGTATGAAACGTCGGGATATTCCCTGTCTTCGTCTTTCAGCACCGACGCATTCAACGCCATTCTTTCTGAAATAGGAATCTCATCCGTGTGGAATCCCGGGCTATCCTGTTCCTTCCCGGACAGAATCCCAGTGCTGACCAGGAAAATCATGATCAACGTGACAATCAAAAGAAGAAGGTATTGTGTGCAGCGCTTTGGCATGAAAGGTAAAAAAAAAGGTTGTCTTTAGAAGTCCTGCCTTGTTATGCAGAACCTTAAAGACAACCTTATTAATCAGAAAGCAATTACTGCTTGATGAACTTGGTAGTAACTATCTCACCGTTCATTTCAACCTGTATGACGTACAGGCCGTTTTTGAGGGAGCTGATGTTGATCAGGGCTTTACTGCCATCCACCTGTTTGCTGTAAACCAGTTGACCCACCGAATTGGTGATCCTTATCGAGGAACTGCCTTGCAGTCCGCTCAGCGTAAGGTTATCATAGGCGGGATTCGGGTACAGTGATATTCCGGCTTCCGTCAGGTCTTCAAACCCTGGTGTAACCGGTTGTTCAACGATTACGGTGATCACATAGGTATCCCCTTTGCGCAGGTTTTCTGCCGTTGCATAGATACTCACCACGGTAGTGTCTTCGGTCAGCGCTATCACACCGCCGCCTGTAACTGTAGCCAGAGGGCTGTTTGCCGTAGGCGTTATCGTAACCGTATCGGTTCCGACCGGAAGCACGAGTTCATATTCCAGGACCTCCGGTGCGAATGCAGGTGCCAATGCACCCGGCGTAGTCATGATCAGTTTTAGGGTCGCATCGGCTGACACATAATAAAGTGGTTCGATGACCGTGTTGCCGGTGATCCTCATGATCTCTCCGTAATAAGCCGCCTGTGCGCTGGCCGTTAGATTGAAGTAGTTAAAAGGTCCGGCGTTGTCGTTTCCGAAGCCAAAATAGGTTCTTGGAGCCATAACGGTATCAAGGGCCCCCGGATAAAAGGCAGAGTCTTCCATAAACCTTACCACGAGAGGGCAACCTTCACGATAGACCACGGTGTCGCCGTTAAAGGGGGCCGTTACCGAAAGCCAGTCATCAGCGCGGTAGGTCCAGTCTGTCGTTGAATTGGCATCAAAAGTGGAAAAGGCAAAGATCGGATCTGCGGTATTTTTTGCAGTACCCTGGTATATGCCGGGATCGTTGTTCTGATTGGCCGTACCACTGGGGAACCAGTTAAGCCTTGAATTTCTGGCGATCCATTGTGAGTTCAGGATTATGGGCACGGTCATGTGGTTCCATGCAGCACGGGTGGCTGAATCTGAACTTCCAAAGTCACTGCTGGCATTGCTGCGTCCGATTATTACAAGGTCGGCAGCATTCAGCATATCCACGGTATCCTGACCAACAATGCTTAACCTTCTGCCTGTGGTAAGCGTTAATCTTTCAGCAATGAGGCCGTTCTTTTGCAGGAATTTAAGCTGCAGATCATCTTTGTCATCATCGGAAACCAGGATGACCTTCACGTCTGGAATTGTCTGAGGAACTGCCGTTTTTGGAATAGGAAGTCCAAGCGCACTGTGTACTGCATTGCGCCACAGGGTAAGACCGGCCGATGTCATGTTTGTTCCCCTGTCCTTGCAGATGGCACCAAAATTCATACCGACTACGATCATGCGGGCCTGCAATACTTCCGAACCAATGGAATCACCGGCAGGAATATCGCTGACCGTACCGACCGTTGCATTGGTAACTCCCACTGGCAAGGCAAGACGCGTACCGAGGGTATCGGATAATTTCACTTTTTCGGCATAATTCATCGCTTTGGTCCTGCTCGTACCTCCGTCATCGGCAGCACCGACCTTGACCAGGGCAATGGTGGAGTCTTCCGCAAATTCAATCCCGGAAAACAAGGGATTTGACTGGATGTCTCCGTTCACCTTCAACCTGAGCTGGCCTTCTGATTCGGCTCCGGATCCTGATGTTCCGACCGTAAATGCACGGTCTCCTGCCAGCGCATAGTTCTTATTGAAAACAAAAGGTACCGTGAATTTAGCAAGGGCCAGTGATCCATCCGGTTTAAACACTTTTGAACTGCCGCTAAATGATTCCTGAACAACAATGGCGTCATATCCCATGGCAGAAATATCAAAAACGGAATCAGCAGCCACCATATTCAGGTTGACATTCCATTGCTCGTTGCCTGTCTTCAGCATGGTATAGATCGGATCCTGGTCTACCGGAGCCGCAGATGATACCAGGACTTTTCCTTTCAGCGTGAAATAGCCAATCTCCCATTTCCTGAAGGCAACCGGTTCATCGGGTACCGCAAGACCTGCAGCAATATAAACCGCATTTCTCCAGACGGTAAGGCCGGCGTCCGTAATATTGGTACCATATCCTGCAGAGATGGCGCCGAAGTTCATGCCAAGGGTGATCATTCTGGCTTTAAGGGTTTCAGAGCCAATGGTGGTCCCTGCGGGAAAATCATTGAAGCACAGGGTAATATCGGTGTGTGTGGGATCGGTTATTGCCGGTACTGCAAGCAGCGTGTTTTCGATAGTATCCCCGCCTGCATCTTTGATTACTACAGCTCTTGCATAGTTGATGGCTTTAAAGGCGGCAGGATTTACGGTTACGCCATAGTCGTCGGCGCATATTTTAAACAGGGCAACCGAATCGCCGTCGAAGGTTATGCCTTTGAAAAGGTCATTCGACTGGTTAGCCGGGGAAACCCTGAGGTAGAAATTATCTTTCACCTTGGTTTCGGCACCTGCTCCCTTCTCTCCCGTTGCCAAAGCACGACCCGCTTTAAAGGCAAAGGTCTTGTTGAAGACCACGGGCACCATAAAGGTATCGAGTGCAAGCGTATGTCCGGGTGTCAGCATGGGACTGGCTCCGTTATAGGATTCCTGAACGATAACCACATCATAGCCGGTCAGGTCAACCGTCTCATTGTCTTCGGTGATGTTTACCGTTACATCCAGGTTTGGATCTGCCTGTAACATCCTTATGATCGGATCAATTCCGACCGATGAAGCGGTCAGGTCCATGGTTGTTTTATTGTAGGTGAAATACCCCACTTTCTTTGGCTGGGCATTCAGAACAGCCAGAGACAGAAACATTGTAAGGAACAACAAATAGGTTTTTTTCATAGTGATTGTAATAATGGGTTTATAAATCATCCTAAAATTACTTTTAATAAGCACCGGCAAGGGTAGAAAAACTGCCTGAATAGGGGGGGTAAATTACCCGTTATTCTGAAAACAGCGGATTTACATCTGTTATCCTGCAAGAAGATGGAGAGGAACAATGGAATCCGAAACCGGGAAGAAAAGAGACAAAAGACAGAGGGAGAAAGGGAGGAGAAGAAATAAATAAAAAGCCCGCCATCTGCATTTTTATGAGCAGAGAGCGGGCTTTTTTTTCCGATGGCTTATTCGGTTTTAATGATCTTTCCGGAATATACGGAATGCTCATCCTTCAGCCGCAGGAAGTAGCATCCGGAGGCCAGCCGTTTCAGATCGAGGGTGACGGTATTGCTCCCGGCAATATCGAAGGTTCCCGAATACACAATCTGCCCGGTCTGGCTGAGTATTTCAACCGTGCACTTTTGCTTCCATTCCGCAGGAATTTCCAGCGTGACCGTTCCGGTGAAAGGATTGGGATAACTGACTATTTCTTTCCCTGAAGGTATTGGGGTATTCTTTTTGATGCGGGTTGGCCGTTCCCCAATAGAATAATAGACCGGCCAGGCTCCACCGGTAAACATGTTCGTAACATTACCAACAGGGGATACATTCGTTGCATTGAACCCGATATAATTGATCTCATAATTGTCGGCTGTTCCCGAGGTAAAGGCGATACGGGTATCCTCTTTATTGAAGGAAGGCCAGCCGAACATGTTGTTTTCAACCAGGGTGGTGACTACATTTTCTTCCACATTGACACCCAGAATGGCGTATTCATCCAATGCCGAATCCCAATAGTCGAAAGCCAGTATGTTGGTGGAATTCTTCGAAAAAGTGGGATTCCCGATACTGATCCCTTCGGGTATGCTCGAGAAAAGTTTGAAAATCGTCCCGTCACCGAAAGTATTGGCTTCATTGTCCCATACCCGGATGAAATTGACATCCCAGTATTCATAATTGTCCCCGGCATCGTTTTTGATACTGTTAAACGCATCATACACCAGAAATTCCCCGGTATAATCAAATTCCAGCGCGTCGGCATACAGAACTCCCGAACCTTCCACGTCTTGAGAATACGTGGGATTGTATAAGGTGAAATCACGCCATACCTGCGTCACATAATCATATATCCAGATGGTACTGTCGGCCCAGGCCGAAACAGCCGCTATCCGGTTTCCGTCTTTTGACAGAACGGCGTTTGACCATATATGCTGTTCCTGAATTACAGATTCATCGGGCTCATACCCGGGCAGGGTGACGATACCGTGCAAGGTGCTGTCATCATCGGAAACAAAGACAGCCCAATCGCCATTGTCGGCGACACTGGGACGGCTGTAAAAGGGAGTGTTGCTCAGTGGCTCGAGTACATCAAGTCCGAGATTCGACCGGTACAATGTATTGTTATCGGCCGGATCGGTATTGTAAACCAGAAGGTATTCATCGCCCGGGTTTTCCGGCAGGGGAGGATCGGTTTCCGACCCCTGGCCATTCGATATGCCCACGGCATCAAATGCCAGTCCGGCTTGCGTCACCTGTTCCGATCCGGCACCATAGATATCGGTGGTAGCCTTAATAACCGCCAGTCTCAGATCGATGAACTGCGATGATTTCGTCAGGTAATCATCCAGGGTTTTATAATATACGGCTGCGGCTTCTTCCTTTCCGATAGCCTGTGCGAAGAGATAAAAAGCGTGATTGCAGATGCCGCTGTTGATGTGCACACCCCCATTATCCTTAGTGCCGCTGTATTGTTCACTCACATTGGCAGGCTGATATCCCTTGTCATCCAGGCTTGTCCCGCCATTATGCGGATCCGAAAAGGAACGCATGGCACCCGAAGGGAAATATTGCGTCCGTACTATATCTTCCCCGATAAGCCAGTCATCATTTTCAATCATGGTACCAAAAATGTCGGCCATGGACTCATTAATAGCGCCCGATTCATCCTGGTATTCAAGGTTAGCCGTATTCTCTATCACACCGTGGGTCATTTCATGTCCCCCCACATCCAGTCCTCCGGCAAGTGGTGTACAGGCCACATTTCCATTTCCGTAGAACATGTAACGACCGTTCCAGTAGGCATTATCAAGGCCGCCACCGGTTTCATCATCGGGTACATTGATAATGGAAATAATATTTCCTTTGTTGCCGTCAATCGAATTCCGTTGGTGTGCATTTAAATAATATTCATACGCCGTTTCGGCATTGTAATGGGCTGACACGGCAGTTGCATTGGTCCAGCTGTTGCTGGATGAAGTGACGTAATAAATTTTCTGGTTATTCCCATAGGTATTTTTCATATCAAGGGTTATGATGGCACCTTGCAATTCATCGGGCGAAACAAACGAAGAAGAGGTGTACATATCCTTGCTGAGGTCAATTAAATAAAATTCTGAGCCGTATTCGTACGAATTCATTGTGCGTGTCACATCGTTCAGATCTGTGGCAGTAGAAGTTCGTTTACCATCCACTGAGCAGGTATTTTCATAATAGTGAAGGACCTGTCCACTGGAGGCATCGATGAAATATTCCCAGCGGTGATGATTGGAGGCAAAAAGAGTTACATGATACGCCAGAACCGATTTATACGCATTATCCTTTTTCCTGTATATTACCAGCGAAGATTCATTCTTTTCCTTCGATGCCAGGATGGATAACTCCGGTTGCCGGCTTTCCGGTATGGATCCTTTGTACAAATGCATTAATGCACACGCTATGGCAGAATCAGGCTGAAGGGCAGGTACTGTGCTAATTTCACCGGAAACCTGAAAATACCGTCCGTTGAATGATTCACCGTCACCCGTTTCGTTAAGATGAACCACAATGTCCCCGCCGTAAACAGGTATGCCTTTATAAACCTGGTTAAGCCGGATATGGGTTTTTGTGAATTCATCCGTATGCACCCTTGCGATGGCAAATTGATCTTCGGGATGATCAACTTTCAGCAACGATTTAATACTGTTCAGGTAACTGAAACACGCAGTTGACGGATCGATGGCTGTTGATTTAAGAGCGGTCGGTTTACCCGGAATGCTTTGAATGAATATGGGAAGGCCTGTTTCAGATGAATAGGTGATTTTCTTGACGACTTTTGGCAATAGGACCAGATCGGATGGTATACGGCTGGCCAGGTTATTTTTGAGGGGGTCATTCTGTATGCTGGCGACCGAATTGATTTTCCCGCTGAAAGGTTGCAATGCATCCCTGTTAAATGTATTGAACCGGGTGGCATTTGTTGTTTTATTGCTTTTTTTCAACGCATCTGCGTTTCCCTGGGCTATGCTCACAAAAGGTAAACACATGAACACCAGCGTAAGGATTGAAAGGTAAATGGATTTTGTTTTCATGGTTGAATAAATAATGGAATTATCGAAGTGGTTTTTTCAGGTTCTTAAAAGTGAGACCTGCTATCGTAACAAGTGTGCTCCGGTAAAGTTCACTGATTGCTTCGGGTGCCGGATAGGCCGGATCACCCCATGTAACCCTTATATCAGACGTATCACCCGGATACTGAATGAAGTAATA
>JAGDMB010000429.1 GCA_017860375.1 Bacteroidota bacterium
CAAATCGGCACGGTTTGCCTATCAGGCGGGTTGCACCGGCAATTTTGTGCAGGTGACCACAAGTTTTGAGATCAATAAAACCCTTTATCTGGAAACGGAATACAAGCTGTTAAAAGAATTTTATAACCAGGTGATCGCCAAACAGGCCGAGGTGATCATGGTGAAGAAGAAAATCTGAAACACGGGTTTATTCCATGTTCATCCCCAATCGTTAATCTTGTAAATCAGTAAGTCATGGTAAAATATATTTGCACGGCTTTGGCATTGGTTACATTGTTGCCGTTTTCTATGGGCAACAAGGAACTCAAGTATCCGGTACGCGATATCCCCGATAGTTTAAAAGTGAATGCAATGGCCGTAATCCGTAACCAGGAACAGGTATTTGAAATCAAGACTATCGGGAAAGGTATTGAAACCATGATGGTTGCCATTACGATTTTAAATGAGAACGGCCTTGATTACGCTGTTTTTAATGAGGGATACACCAAGATGATCAAGCTTGGTAATATTAAAGGGACCGTTTACAATGCATTGGGGGAAAAGGTCGAACAACTTACACCCGACAGGCTTATTGATCATAGTGCCATATCGGGTTATTCACTATACGAGGATACCCGTGCGAAGTATTTTGAACCCAAAACCATGGCCTATCCTTTTACCGTGGAATACAGCTATGTTAGGGAATATAACGGATTGTTATCCTACCCAATGTGGGACCCGGTAACCGATTTCAATATTGCCCTTCAAACAAGCGTATTCAGGGTGGTCTGTCCCGATTCCCTTTCCTTCCGGTACAGGGAAAAAAACCTGCAGGGGAAATGTGAAATAACCCGGTCAGGTCAGCTTTCCACTTCCACATGGAGGATTCAGAATCTTTCTGCCATTGAAAAAGAGCCCTTCAGTTCGTCACCATACGACTATTTTCCATCCGTAATCCTTGCACCCGACCGGTTCGAAATAGATGATCGTAAAGGAAGTTGTTCAACCTGGGAGTCTTTCGGCAAATGGGTTTCAGAGATTTTGAAAGACAGGGATGTTTTAGGTGTTGAAACAAAACAGAGTATACAACAACTGGTAAAAAACTGTACCGCTGATTATGAAAAGGCAAAAATTGTGTACGAATACATGCAGAATAAAACAAGGTATGTAAGCATACAGGAAGGATTCGGTGGTTGGCAGCCAATGGATGCTGAAACCGTCAACAGGCTTGGATACGGCGATTGCAAGGCCCTTTCAAATTATATGAAAGCGTTGTTGTCCGCAGCAGGCATTAAATCCTATCTGACCCTGGTCGCAGCCGGCAGGAATCCGGATCCATTCTTTTCGGATTTTCCCTGCAATCAATTCGATCATGCCATCCTGTGTGTTCCGGTTAATCAGGACACGGTATGGCTTGAATGCACCAACCAGCTGTTGCCATTTGGCTTCATCGGCAGTTTCACCGATGATCGTAATGCATTGATTATTAATGAAGACGGAGGAAAACTTATCCGTACGCGCGTCTATACTTCCTCCGAGAACCGGATGGAAAGAAATATCCTTTTAGAGCTGGATGCAGCAGGGGGTGCCATGGTAACGACATATGCCCGGTACAGCGGGGTATATTACGATACCCGGCAAAATTTTTACCTTGCCGGCACCGAAGATAAGAAGAAGATGATTCTTGATGATATCAGTTTACCCGGTGCCTTGCTTGATAAATTCGATTACCGTGATGTACGGGCCGAAGTTCCAACCATTGATGAAAGCCTGGAAGTCGAGGTTCCCCGTTACGCCACCCTATCCGGAGTTCGTATGCTTGTCCCCCTGATTCCCCTTGACCGGCTGCGTGAAGTGCCAAAAAAAGTGATCAACCGGAAATCCGATGTGGTGTTCCGCAGATCCGTTTCTACCTGTGATACCATCACGCTGATGATACCCCGGAATTATTCGGTTGAGTCTGTTCCCGGTGAAATTAAGAATGATTCGCGATTTGGTACCTATTCCCTTCGTTCGCTGGTACAGGGGAATAAAGTTGTTTGCATCCGGGAGATGGATATAAAAAAGGGCCGGCACCTTCCTTCTGCTTATACTGAGCTGATTGATTTCTATAAAAAAATTGCAGCCGCTGACAACACCAAGATCAGCTTGAAAAAAGAAGGCGTATAGAAAGATCAGGATTCATTGCTGCAGCGGATCCAAAGCAGAAGGAACAGGTGATCTATCTTATTGTCTGGACTTCTGCCGGCTTTTTTTCCATCAGGTACCGGATCAGGATTTGAAGTTTATCTTTCAGATCACCCAGATCTTCGATCTGCATGGCCTCCGAAATTAATCCGGAAGCCAATTGCCCGGGTATTGAAGCAGCCTCGGCCTGCAATTGCTTCCCTTTCCTGGTTAATGCTACCATTACCTTTCGCTCATCGCTTTCGGAACGGTTCCGTTTGATAAATCCCTGCAGTTCCATTCGTTTCAGCAGAGGCGTAACGGTATTGGTATTGAGGATCAGTTTTTGTGAAATCCCGTTCACGGAAACCCTGCCTTTTTCCCATAAAACCATGAGGACCAAATACTGGGGATAGGTAATGCCCAGTTTTTCGAGATAGGGCTGATACTCTCTGATGATCAGCCGTGATGCGGCGTAAACCGGAAAGCAAAGCTGATTTTCAAGTTTCAGTTGTTTAAATTTCATAAA
>JAGDMB010000430.1 GCA_017860375.1 Bacteroidota bacterium
TCCGTATATTCAAATGCTTCCCCTCACCATCCTCGCGGACCATTTCAGGGCAGTTTTTATTGAAGGTGCCGGCCTGGTGCAATCGCTGAAGGCCATCGGCGTGTTAGCCCTGCTGGGAATTGTTGCTTTCAGTATTGGTTTGAGAATCTTTAAATGGTATTAGAGACCGTTGTCCAGCGTTTGGCGTTTGGCTTCCGGTATTCAGCGTTCGGTGTTCAGCGTTCAGTGTTCCGCGTTCGGCGTTCGGCGTTCGATGTTCAGCGTTCGGTGTTCCGTTTTCCGCGTTCGGCGTTCGGTGTTCGGCGTTCGATGTTCCGTGTTCCGTGTTCCGCGTTCGGCAGCTGCCCCGATAGGTGACAGGTAAAAGCCGAATGGAATCCATTATAAATTTATCTCCACAACGTTATCCTGCTGATCCACTGCCCCACCCTCGCGGTACTTGTTGTCTTCCACCGTGAATTTTACCGATTTGCCATTAACAGAAACCGCTTTGGGATGGAAACTCCCTTCCTTAATTGCATACCGGAACACGACAGAATGATTTTTATACATCAAGGCGGCAGATAACCCATCCAAAGAGGGAGGAATTACCGGATCGAGTATGGTATTTCCGGATTCCGTCCGTATCCCGAGCAGTCGGGTAACGATTATTCCGATGGTTATGCCCGGTCCGCTGGAATATACCCGCCATCCGCCTTTGAGTGTGATTTTACCCGTTTTGATTTCCGCATAACGCTCGTCTGCCTCATACCGACTCCGGAATGCGACATCCGAACTGCTGTAATAACAATTTGACTGGCGGTGATCTCCGCAGGGCACAATATCCCGGTAACCTACGGGAATAGCCTGACGAAGCGCCTTCAGAAAGGCATCTGCCCTGCCCATGCGGGCTTGCGATTCAGCGTAACGAATATGTTCATGTACATACATGAGGCCAATCTCGCGGCCAAAGAAAGTGCTGCTTTCGGCTCTCTGAAAAAGGGTTTGAATACCTCCTTTGTACCGTAGGGGACGATCCATCAAACGGGCTCCATCAGGTCCTTTCAGGTGACGTTCCATACGATCAAGGTGGACCTGAGCCTGTTCCTTCGAAAATATTTCACTGATTATGCCACGATTCATCGGCAATATACTGTAATGAATATTGGTTTGGCTGTCGTCCGGGTGAAGCAGCAAACGGAACCTCTGATCTTCTTCTGCCAGGCCGTATCCCGCGACTACCCCATCCTTTATCAGGAATTTATTAAAATCCGCTTTGATCTTTTCGCAGATTTCTTTCAGCTCCGCAGCCTTTTCAGTATTGCCGGTCTGTTCATACACCCGCTGATATTGCACAAAAGCCTGGTAATTCATTTCGACTGTCCAGCTTGAAATCATGCGTTTTGCCAGTTCTTTGCTTACCGGCTGCAGGGAATCATTCCAGTCACCGCCCCCAAAGGGCACCAAAGCAGTGCCCGGAATAAAGGAATCCACAATCATCCGAATAAGCCTGTCAACGTGTTCGCTGAGCGGCGTTTTCTCAGAATGGGCAATCCCCTTTTCGTGATAATATGGCAAAATCTCTTCGAGAAGTCGCAGATCACCGGTAACTTTTATATAGTTGCTCAGCGCAATAATGCACCAGTAATACACATCACCATGAGAGCTGTCAGCCCGGATAGTGGAGTAGCTGTCAAACATCCACCACTGAGGCCATCCGCCATCCGGATTCTGGTTGGAAAACAGGATGCATAATACCTGCCGGGCTTCTTGGTACTTTTCCATGCACAGAAGCAGGTCAAACGGTCCCTGGGCCACATCGCGCGTACCCCAGGCAGCTCCGCTGAATTGTTCCAATCCGTAAGGCGTTAAAAAATGGGTGAGTGCATTCATGCCATACCAGGGCAATATTTCCTGAATGGCTGCAATGTCTTCGTGTTCTCCTTTCAGCGACAGATTTAAACACAGGTCCTGCCAGAAGGATCGTGCATCCTGACAATCCGAGAGCCACTGTTTATCAGTATCTTCAATTTTATTGGTCTGGATGGCGGAACATACCTCACCGGTAAAACTCATACAAAAATCCGAAGTTTCCGGAACACATAATACAAACAAAGAACCTCCCTGCCTTTTAGTACCGGGATAGAGCACTTCGTCACTGCACGCCTTGGTTTCAGGAAATGCACTATTGACGGTAATTCTGAATTGGGCCAGCGGAAATTTTGCAACCATCATGCTATCCGCTTTTGGTCTGGCAACGTATTCTCCGGTTGTATTGCCCGGGTATATTTTCCAGCCGTTGGAATCATCAAAATGATGGGTAAGGATCAGCGAAACCTTATTGCCGCTGATCACCCTGAAGTCCGTATGAACCTGCGGGAATTTCCCGGATGTCCAGGTGCGAACCTGAAAACAGGATTCCCCGTGCTTATAGATCCAGCGGCAATGATTTAGGCCAATCTCAAAAGCCGAGGGAACTCCAAGAAGATATTGCCGGCCATCCATCGCGACAAAGATCCGTTGCCCTGTTTCGGGTGCAAGATTAAACTGGCTTGTGCAGACGGAAAGCAACACATTAAAATTCGTATTCCCCTGGGTAAGATGCGAATTAAAAACGCCACAGGCAAAGGCTGTGGTTGAAACTATATTTTCATCCGGAACGCACCCGGTCTTTCCCTGCATAATATGGGCATGCGGACGGTCAACGAGACTTTCTTTCGCCCGCAACATGACATGGTTGTTTTGTCCGGTGAAAAAGGACAACAACTGGCCCTTTTCTTTTTCGCCATGTCGTCTTTCCGGCCCGAAAAAAAAGCCGAGTTCAGCATCGTTCAAATCCTCCACGGGTAAAAATGGCGATGTATTGAAACTGTTTCTGACCGGAGGATTCAGAACCTGCAGCCCTTCTGATGCCGGTTCATCATCAAATTCATCCAAAAGGCCGGGTATCCGGTTTAGGTCCTCCGCTGAAGTTGCCA
>JAGDMB010000431.1 GCA_017860375.1 Bacteroidota bacterium
GTTCCATTTTAAATGGTTTTCGTAATCTTTGATGCTTTTTTCACTGAGCTTCTTGAAATCAGGCAGAATAATGGCCTGCAAGGCACCATCCTTCATGAAAACACCGCATTCCTTCACCTCATCAAACCCGGTTGAAATGGATTCTTCCAGTTCAGCGGGATTGATATTTTTACCATTGGGAAGAACAATAATATCCTTTTTTCTGCCCGTTATATGCAGATAACCTTTTTTATCCAGAAAGCCAAGATCTCCGGTGTAAAACCATCCGTCCTTCAGCACGCTTTCTGTGTCTGCGGGTTTGTTGTAATATCCCTGCATCACATTGTTCCCGGAAACCACGACCTCCCCCTCCCTGATTTCAACCCTGACGTTTTTCAGGGGCTGACCGGGAAGACCGGGCCTGACCTTTCCGGGTCGGGTAAAAGATATCATGGGGGCTGTTTCCGTCAATCCATACCCCTCTAATATTTCAAATCCAAGATGCAGGAAAAAAGCCGTTATCTTCGGTTCAATGGCTGCCCCGCCGCATACCAGATACTTCAAACTGCCGCCAAATTTTTTGTGCACGGTGCCAAACAATAACCTGGAGAGTTTTAATGAATTAAAAAGGGAGGAAATTTTCAGAAATAATTTTGCGGCTATACTCTGCCTGATTTTTTCGTTCAATCCTTTGTACAACAGCTGATACAACCTTGGTACCCCAATCATGATGCTTACCTTATACTTCTGAAGGGTACCGATCATTTCTTCGGCTGCCAGCGAAGTATTGATAACCAGTGTGGAATGAACATACAGGGGTGCAATGAGTGTGCCCACCAGTGAAAAAACATGATGCACCGGCAAAAGCACCATCACCCTTTCCTCTTTTGTATAAATGGGTACATCTTGGCAAACCGCATCAAGATTGGTGAAAATGTTTTTATAGGATAACATAACACCCTTGGGTTTGCCTGTTGTTCCTGATGTGTATAGAATTACAGCAGTCGATTCCTCATCCGTGATCACGATCTCTTCGGCGGGAAGGCTTTCCGTATCCGGTTTAATATCCTCAATAATGATAACAGCCGGATAATGACCTGATTCCTTTATGGCTTCCTGCAAAACGGCAAGCTTATCCCGGGCAACAAAAACGGAAACAGGCCTGCAGTCTTTCAGTATCCATGCCACATCATGGGGAGTGGATAATGCATCAACAGGAACGGTTATACCCTTGTTTTTTATAATGGCATACAGCGCAAAGATCCATCCTATGCTGTTATCCGAGAAAATGGCAACACGCTGATGCGCTGCATCACCCAGCACGGAACTATATAAACTTACCTGATTCAGTAATGCATCGTAAGTAAGATCGATGTCCTTGCCTATCAATGCAGTTTTTTCCCCTTTTTCAAGTAAAACACGCATGGTATTATTTTTTTATTGGCTGCAAAGGTAACGAAAAAAATTGAAAATCAATAAATAACACGGACAGTGTCTGGATGGTTGCGTTGGAAACAAAGAGGGGAACGGATACAACGACAATCCGTCCGATCGCTTTCCCGTATGTATTTTAATCCTTTCTTAATCAAAACTAATTGATAAATTTGATTCAGGATAATCCTTTTATAATTTGCACTTCAATGACGATCGCCGAACATATTCAACATCTTCGCAGGACGCTGAATGAACACAATTACCGCTATTATGCATTGTCACAGCCAACCATCAGCGATTCGGAATACGACCGGCTGATGCAGGAATTAATCGGACTGGAAAAAGAACATCCCGAACTTTATGATCCCGATTCACCGACCCAACGTGTCGGAAGTGATATTGACAACGCATTTGAACAGGTAGTTCACCCCTACCCCATGTTGTCCCTCTCAAACGCATATACCCGGGAAGAAATCACCGATTTCACCGACCGGGTCCGGAAGCTGATTCCCGGACAGCCGGTGGAATATGTCTGTGAATTGAAGTTTGACGGCGTATCCATCAGCCTGACCTATACCGGAGGGAAGCTCGAAAGGGCTGTCACACGCGGTGACGGTGATAAAGGCGATGATGTTACCGCCAACGTCAGGACCATAAAAAGCATTCCGTTGCAGCTGAAGGGCAATGATTACCCGCACAGGTTCATCATACGCGGTGAAATATTTCTGCCCCATGCCGGTTTTGAACGCATGAACCGGGAACGCCAGGCATCCGGTGAACCCCTGTTTGCCAATCCGCGCAATGCAGCCTCAGGCACTTTAAAGCTCCAGAATTCCTCGCTGGTCGCCAGGCGTCCCCTTGACTGCACGTTGTATTTTCTGCTGGGCGAAAACCTTCCTTATGATACCCATTTCGATAACCTGATGAAGGCCAGGGAATGGGGATTCAAGGTTAGTCCCACCATTCAGAAATGTGCCGGTCTGCCTGAGATCTTTGCCTTCATCGATCATTGGAATACGGAACGGGATCGCCTGCCTTTCGATATCGATGGCATTGTAATTAAGGTTAACTCCTATCAGCAGCAGAGGCTTGTCGGTTTTACGGCAAAATCACCCCGGTGGGCCATTGCGTATAAGTTCAAGCCGGAACAGGCCCTTACCCGGCTGCAGTCTATCGATTACCAGGTGGGCCGCACAGGGGCTATAACACCGGTGGCCAATCTTGAACCGGTTTTTCTTGCCGGGACTAC
>JAGDMB010000112.1 GCA_017860375.1 Bacteroidota bacterium
GAGTCATCCAATACGGAAATTGCTTCCCGCAGTGAGTATTATGAATCCATGTGTGCGCTTAAACTCTTTAATAAGGACGCCGAATTCCTGGTTACCCGGTATATAGCGAATAATGTGGAAAGTCCTTATACCAACAGCGCTTATTTCGCACTTGCAAATTATTTTTATCAGTCGAAAAGTTACGGACACGCCCAGGAATATTATGAGAAAGTGGATTTTATGCAGCTCAGCAAGAATGAGCAGGCGGAGTATCATTTTAAGAGCGGATACTGTTATTTCATAAAGAACGACCTTGACAATGCCCGGTATGCTTTCGGTGAAATAAAGGACATCGACACCAAATACACGGCTCCGGCCCTGTATTATTATTCCCATATCAACTACCTGCAGAAAAATTACCAGACAGCTCTCGATGGCTTTCTCCGGTTGAGGACCGATGAAAATTTCGGGCCCATAGTACCGTATTACATCACCCATATTTACTTTGTTCAGAAGAAATACGATGAAGTGATTGAATATGCGCCCTCCCTGATGAAGAATGTATCGGAAAAGAGGATGGCAGAAGTGTCGCGGATTATCGGAGAATCGTATTACGAGCTTGAAAAATACACAGAGGCCCTGCCGTATTTGGAAAAATACATGGAAAAAGCCTCTTCCGTTTCAAGCGAAGACAAATACGAGCTGGCTTACGTGTATTATAAAACCGGCGATCTGCAGAAAGCAGCCAAACATTTCGCAAGCATTTCCGGCGATACAACGCCGCTCAGCCAGAATGCCCTGTACCACCTGGCGGATTGTTACCTTAAGCTGAACGATAAAAACAGTGCCAGGATGGCCTTTTCTTCCGCGTCGAAGATGGATTTCAATGCCGACATACAGGAAGATGCCTTGTTCAATTATGCCCTCGTGACGTATGAAACTTCATCTTCCCCTTTTAACGAAGCCATTCAGGGTTTTAATGACTATCTGGTCCGTTACCCGGCCTCCAGGCGATCGGATGAAGCATATCATTACCTGGTGCTCGCCTATCTCAACGCAAAGAATTACAAGCTGGCACTGGCATCCATAGAGAAGATCCGGAAAAAAGATAACGAAATCATGGCGGCTTATCAGAGGATCACGTATTACAGGGGACTTGAGTTATTCAATGACCTAAGGTTTGATGAGGCCATACAGTTACTCGATTTATCGGCCGATAACGGACGCAATGACCCAAAACTCATGGCCCTCTGCTCATACTGGAAGGGAGAGGCCTTGTACCGCAAGGGCGATTATCCCCAAGCGCTCGAACAATACGCGACGTTCTTATCACAGGCCGCCGCGGCTGGTACTGAGGAAAACAGGCTGGCCCACTACAATTCCGGTTACTGCCATTTCAAACAAAAACAATATCCCGAAGCGCTGGTTTGGTTTAAGAAATTCCTGTCTCTTTCCGGACAAAAACCGGATAAGACTTACAGCGATGCACTGAACCGCACCGCGGACTGTTATTTCATCCAAACGGATTACACCATGGCCATCCAATATTATGATCAATGCATTAAGGTCGACGAAACCGGGGTTGATTACGCCTTATTTCAGAAAGGTTTTACGCTGGGTATCCTTGGTAAACATGCTGAAAAAATACAGGTCCTTACCGGCCTGATCAGCGCATGGCCTTCCACCACCTATAAAGCGGATGCCCTTTACCAGATCGCTGAAAGTTACGTCAGGTCAGGTCAGCCTGATAAGGCTGCGGAGTTTTTCAAAAAGGTAATGAACGATTTCCCGTCCAGCAGTTATGTAAGGAAAGCCCTGGTAAGCCTTGGACTGCTTTATTATAATGCAAACCGGTATGATGAATCCGTACAGTATTATAAAAAGGCCATCCAGGACTACCCGGGCACAGAGGAAGCCCAGAATGCGCTGACAGGACTGAAGAACGTATATGTGGACATGAATGAGGTGGACACTTATTTCGCCTATACAAAAGACCTTGGCGCACTTGCCAATGTCGATACCCATGAACAGGATTCCCTCAGCTATGTCTCAGCGGAAAAATTATATATGGCGGGGGATTGCGGACGATCTATCCGAAGTCTCACCAGTTATATTCAGAACCATCCGGACGGAAGCTTTTTACTGAATGCGCATTTCTATAAGGGAGACTGCAACTATAAACTGAATCAGCTTGAGGATGCCGTTCAGTCATTCGATTATGTTATTTCAAGACCCATGAACATGTTTACCGAAGTAGCGCTTCAGGGTGCTTCGCGAATCCGGTACGGTCAGAAAAATTATGCCGGTGCGCTTGCGTATTACCTGAAACTGGAAAGCGTGGCCGAATCGAAGGCCAATGTTCTGGAAGCCAGAATAGGCATGCTGCGATGCTATTATATGCTGGAAGATTATAAGGAAGTGACCGCAACCGCTGACAGGATATTGCTCACTGAAAAGCTTCCGGCTGATCTGGAGCGGGAGACACGATTCAAGAAGGCAAAATCTCTGTTGTCAACCGACAGGCAGATGCTGGCCCTTAACGAATTCCAGCTGGTGGCAAAAGAAGTGAAGAGCGCAGAAGGCGCCGAATCAAAGTACAGGGTTGCCGAAATATATTTTTCCCGAAAGGACTATGAGAATGCCGAAAAGGAAATTGTCGATTTCTCCGATAAAACGACGCCCCATCAATACTGGATGGCCAAAAGCTTCATTCTCTGGTCGGATATCTTTGTGATGAAAGGAAATACCTTTCAGGCAGTCCAAACCCTGCAAAGCATCCTTGATTATTATGAGAACGCCGATGACGGTATCCTTTCACTGGCCAGGGAAAAATACAAAGTGCTGACGGAGAAGCAGGCCCCTCCTGAGAAAGCTGCCGAACAGCAGGAGCTTGAAATTGATGTCAAATAACAGGTAATTCATTTTTGTATGAAAATCACTTTTTATCGCCACCGGATCTTCTATCTGTTTGTCCTTTTGCTCATTTTTATGCTGTCTCAGGTATCGCGGGCGCAGGAAATCAACAAAGAGGTCTTTGTGGTAAGGCCATATGAACCTACGCTTTCTGATGCATCCAAAATAAGCGTCATGCCCGTGCCTGAAGAGGTGGAAACTCCCATTCCCAGCTTCACCTATAAAATAACGCCCACTCCCATTGAAACCCGGTTTGAAATTACCCCCATCAAACCGGCCAGAATGGTAACCACCGTCCTGCCGAAAATTTACAAGAGTTACATAAAAATAGGGCTGGGCAATTACCTCACACCCCTGGCCGAATTCAACATCAGCAACCTGCATTCCAAGGAATATCTCATGGGAGCCTACCTGTATCATAAATCATCCTATTCCACCCTGCATCTTGAAAATCAGGATGAGGTGCCCGGAGGATATTCGGTTACCCATGTGAATCTTTACGGAAAAAAATTCCTCCCCGACCTGACCGTCACCGGAAATGTAATCCTCGATCGCGACGGATTTAATTACTACGGGTATAATGTGCATCTTCCTTTTGAAGTGCCGCCGCTCATGGATCGGGATGATATTCACCAGCGCATTCTTACGCTGGGCGCACAGGCAGGTCTGCATTCCAATTATACCGATTCATCGCGCCTGAACTACAAGGCGGGAATCCGTTATAATTACCTTACGGATAAAACTGACGACAGGGAAAACATATTGATGATCGATGCTTCCTTCAAAAAACTGATTCAAACCTTCATGGGAGGAATTGATTTGCGTATTCATTATTTCAAACCCGATACCCGCATGGATTCCACAGGCAACACCCAGGTGAGTTTCAGTCCGACGGTAAGCAAGCGCACCAAGGATTGGAAATTTGACGTCGGATTCGAAGGCCTGGTGGATAAGGACGAAGTTTCCCGGTTTTATATATATCCGATAGGACGGCTTGAATTTACCGTCATTGAAAAAATAATGATCCCTTTCGTAGGTGTCGGAGGAAAGCTGGAAACCAACCATTACCAGAAGATCCTTCAGGATAATCATTTTGTCACTCCCGGCCTGAAGGTTTTGAATGCCGACCATAAGTTTACCGCTTTTGCCGGTGTGAAAGGAAGCATCACTCCGCAAATTGCCTTCAGGGCAGATGTTACTTATTCCACCGTGGAAAACATGTTCTTTTTTATCAACGATACCACCGCCGTATATCCGAATACCACCGATACCATACAAAATACCTTCAGTGTGGAATACGATGATATTGACCTTGTGCAATATCACGGGGAGATGGCATTTGAAACTCCTGCAAACTGGGACGTCAAAGCCGATTTCACCTATTACAGCTACCGCACACATAAGCTGGACAAGCCCTGGCATAAGCCGAAGTATGAGTTGACCCTGAACGCAGCCTATAAACTGAAAGAAAAATTTCTGATCCGCGGCGGATTTGTGCTGATAGGTAAACGGTATGCAAAATCATCAACCGCCTTCGATCCGGAAGGATTTGTTGAGCTGAAGACCATGCTGGATATAAACCTTGGCGTCACCTACACCTATTCCAAACTCTTTTCCGTTTTTCTTGATATCTATAATGTCACCAATCGGGCCCATCTTCTGTGGAACCAATATCCTTCACAAGGACTTAATTGCATGATTGGTTTCGCGTATAAATTGTAGAACCAAACTTTCAAATAATCCCGCACATGGCCCTGTTTCCTGCGCTCTTATAATCCGCTATCCTTCAATCCTTTAAAAATGTTTATTTTTTGTTGATAAAACATTGATTATTAAGGAATTTTAACGCCTTAGTCCCCCTAATTTTTTGTATCTTTGCACGTTGTTTTTATCAAGAAACAGCAGCGGTATTTACGAATATGAATTAACAGATTTGTGATGGATTTGGATTTGAACAATACAACGAATGGTGAACCTGAAAACGAAGCCCTGAAACCCGATACAGATTACTCAGCCGACAGCATCCAGGTGCTCGAAGGATTGGAAGCGGTGCGCAAACGTCCTGCCATGTATATCGGTGACGTAAGTGTCAAAGGATTGCATCACCTGGTGTACGAAGTAGTCGATAACTCCATTGATGAAGCGCTGGTAGGCTATTGCAAGAATATCGATGTAACGATCAATGAAACCGGATCGATTACGGTTATCGATGATGGCCGCGGTATTCCCACCGATATGCATGTGAAGGAAAAAAAATCTGCGCTTGAAGTGGTCATGACCGTTTTGCATGCCGGCGGAAAGTTCGACAAGGATTCCTATAAGGTGTCGGGCGGATTGCATGGAGTAGGTGTTTCGTGTGTGAATGCGCTTGCAAGTCATATGTCCGTTATGGTTCACCGCGACGGCAAATTGTTTCAGCAGGAATACGAAAGAGGAAAACCTCTTTATCCGGTAAAACAAATCGGGGAAAGCAGCAAAAGAGGAACTGAAATAACCTTTACTCCCGATTCCCAGATCTTCATCACCACCGATTTTAATTTTGAAATTCTGGCAACCCGTTTGCGTGAGCTGGCTTACCTGAACAAGGGTATAAAGTTAAAAATTACCGACAAACGCGAAATTGAAGAAAACGGGAATGGCAACGGCAATGGCAGCGACAACGGCCTTGCGGCCGAGCATGTGAGTAAAGGCAACGGTGCAAACGGGCACCATTATCGCGAAGAGAGCTTTTATTCCGAAAGAGGCCTCCTGGAATTTGTCGAGCTGCTGGATGCAAACCGTGAAAAGCTGACCGGGGTGATCTTCATCGAAAATACAAAGAGTGAAGTGCCCGTGGAAGTTGCCATGGAATACAATACGTCCTTTAGCGAAAATGTGTTTGCCTATGTCAACAATATCAATACCATTGAAGGCGGCACCCACCTGGCCGGTTTCCGCAGGGGGCTGACCCGCACACTGAAAACTTACGCGGAGAAATCAGGCATGCTGTCAAAGCTTAAATTTGATATCAGCGGGGATGATTTCAGGGAAGGTCTTACGGCCGTCATTTCGGTTAAAGTTGCCGAACCTCAGTTTGAGGGACAGACAAAGACAAAACTGGGAAATAATGAGGTGATGGGATTTGTTGACCAGGCCGTTTCCTCAGCCCTTGCCAATTACCTTGAAGAAAATCCGCGCGATGCCAAAATCATTGTTCAGAAGGTTATCCTGGCCGCACAAGCTCGTCATGCTGCGCGGAAAGCCCGTGAACTGGTTCAACGGAAGGGAGTCCTTTCAGGCTCCGGTCTCCCTGGCAAACTGGCCGATTGTTCCGACCGGGATCCCTCTATAAGCGAGATCTTCTTTGTTGAGGGGGATTCGGCCGGAGGCACTGCAAAACAAGGACGTGACAGGCATTTCCAGGCAATTCTTCCGCTGCGCGGTAAAATACTGAATGTGGAAAAAGCGATGCCGCATAAGATTTTTGAAAACGAAGAAATCCGGAATATATACACTGCACTGGGGGTTACGGTGGGAACCGACGACGACAGCAAAGCCCTGAACCTCGAAAAACTGCGGTACTACAAGGTAATTATCATGACCGATGCCGACGTCGACGGCAGTCATATCACCACCCTGATGATGACTTTCTTTTACCGGTATATGGAAGATCTGATAAAAAACGGACACCTTTATGTTGCCACTCCTCCGCTTTACCTTATTAAAAAAGGAAAAACGGAAAAGTATTGCTGGACCGAGGAAGAACGCAAAATGATCGTGGACGAACTGGGGAAAGGGAAAGACGGAACCGTTCATGTACAGCGGTACAAAGGGTTAGGTGAAATGAACGCCGAACAGCTTTGGGCCACCACTATGGACCCCGAAAGACGAACGTTGCGGCAGGTGACCATCGAAAGTGCTGCGGAAGCCGACCGTATCTTTTCCATGCTCATGGGTGATGATGTCCCTCCCCGAAGGGAATTCATTGAAAAACATGCCAAATATGCGCGGATCGACGTATGAAACGAAAGCCTTAAAAACCCTTTTTGCGGCTCTTCTGCTTCTGTTTTTCGTTTGCCTGCCTTCCCGGAGCCAGAAACCCGTCACGCTGCCCCAGGTCGATGAAATCAAGTGGGAACTGGATTACAGCATCTATCTCAGGATGACCAATGACTCTGCTTACCAATACGACATCCGTGAGCTGTTTCATGTGAAAGACGAGAAGATGAAGGAAGCCGGTGAATTTGTCCTTTACCCCGTAAACCTTGGTGAAGAATATGTTTACGGAATTGCCGCACTCAACCAGGGGGAGTCCATTTCCACGGCTTCCTACCTCACCCTGTGGAGCGCTTTGCATGATGCGGTTGGCGGTGGCTGGGTGCATTTCAACAACTGCCTGCTGTATGCCCTGGAAACCCACTATATCGATCTGACATCGCCGCTCATGAAAAGGGCTGAAACCAGATGGAAGCCTGATCCTGTTACCGAATCGTGGCGAC